>DAIOXG010000007.1:0-27287 GCA_036758085.1 Prevotella sp.
CTTTTTCTTTATCTTTTTCTTTATAAAGGGGTGCAGGGGGAAAAGTTTCTTTTTCGTTTTCTGTTTCTTTCTTTTGAGATTTTCGGGAGATTTTTCGAGGGATATCGGTGGTATTATTTTACTATTCCAACCCTCATATTTTACAGTCTCAGTTCCACCTTTGCTCCAAGCGTCATGATATGCATATATTGATACTTATGATTAGAAAAATTGCAATAATAAACTTACTCATAACTTTTAGATTTTTCTGATAACGTTATATTTTCATTCTTATTGCGAAAAAAAAGAAATGAAACAACTTTGTAACATTTCCCTCTCCACCCGGCAGCATACCACAAATGTGTTATTTTCACCTTTCTACAGTCGTTTTCATTCCTTATGAAAAAGGATTTTCCATGAAATGTGAGTAACTTTGCAGTACTGATTATGGGACAAAAGACAAACGCTCTGAAACACGCCTTCCACGCCTCGCTACCCATCATGGCAGGCTACGGATTCTTGGGACTGACCTACGGCATATATATGCACGAGTTGGGCTTCAGCTTCGTATACCCGCTGCTGCTCGCCATAACGGTGTATGCCGGGAGTGCAGAGTTCCTGCTGGGGAATATGCTGCTGGGCAGTTTCAGTCCGCTGCAGACATTCATGATGGTGCTGATGGTAAACGCGCGCCACCTGTTCTACGGACTCTCGATGCTCGACCGCTACAAGTCCTTGGGATGGAAAAAATTCTTCCTCATCTTCGGCATGTCCGACGAGACCTTCGCCCTTACCGGCACCGTCAGCATCCCCCATGGCATAGACCGCGGTTGGTACCTGCTCGGCATCACGTGGCTCGACGAGACGTATTGGGTAATAGGGGCAGCCGTGGGCGGACTGTGCGGAGCATGGATACCGTTCGACCTGCGGGGACTCGACTTCGTACTGACCGCCATGTTCACCGCCATCTTTGCCGACAACTGGCTGCGCGAAGACACACATACCAGTTCTGTGTCCGGACTCGCCATATCCCTGTTCAGTCTGCTTCTGTTCGGAGCCGACAATTTCATCCTTCCGAGCATGGCAATGATGCTCTTCTTCCTCACCATGATCCGAAACAAAAAGAAAGGAGCCACCGCATGACACTGACCCAACAGATCATAACCGTAGCCGCCGGCGTGGCAGCAACGATGCTCACGCGCTTCGTGCCCTTCATCCTCTTCCGCCCCGGCAAACCCACCCCCAAATACATCGTCTATCTGGGCAAGGTGCTGCCGCCGTCAGTCTTCGCCCTGCTTGTGGTATACTGTCTGCGCAACGTGGCAACCGTAAACAGAGAGTTGCAGTCGGCAGACTGGAGCCTTTCGCTCTCGCCCGACGCCGCTGCACAGATAGCCGGCGTGGCAATAACGCTTGTAGTACATGCATGGCGGCGCAACCTGATGTGGTCGATAGCGGCAGGCACCGTCTGCTATATGCTTCTGACCCGAATATGACGCTCCGTACAAAGAAACCTCATAGTCTCTCCAGTGAGGAAAAATTGCATAAAAAGTATAAGTAAAAGCTACATCTCTTGGTGTTTTGCTGATAAAAATGTAAGTTTGCATTGGTTATTCCATATAAAAAACAAGAAAACAACTCTCGTTAATGCCAAGATATATACATCTGATAATAATATTACTAACATTCTTTGCCACCGTTTCAAGGGGAGCACAGGCATCCTATAGCCTGTCGGAATACGAGCGTTGGTCGAAGCTTTCTACCGACTCGCTGATGAACCGCGGCAGGGAATATCTGTTCAGCGGAAACAAGTCTGACTCGGCACTCATCTGCTACACCATCGTAACCTCGAGATACAAGAGCGGCGAAGCGTCGCGCCACGAGCTATACCAGTATGCCAAGGCGCTGAACAACATGGGATTTCTCTTTGCGGGCCACTATCTGGACTACGAAAAAGCATACACGTATCTCACGCAGTCGCTGAAACTCTCCAGGGAAAAAGGCTTCAGCGACAATCTGCCGTATGTCTATCTCAACCTTGCCGCCGTTTACGAAAACCGCAAGTCGGTGTTCGGCATCAGCGACCCGAAACACGACGCACTGAAGAACATGCGCCTCGCTTTCAGAAGTGCCGTAAAGGAGAAGCAATGGACCGTGGCATATACCTGTTTCACGAATCTTCTGAATATGGTTGCCGAAAACAATTCCATGAATGCAATACGCCAGGAAATAGCTACATTCAGGAAGATTGCAGAAAATCATCCCTCCCCGATGGGAAAGTTTGCAGCAGCGCTGCTTGCCGGTCAGGAGGCAATCCTCAGAAAAGACTACGGCACCGCCCTCTATCTGGCTCAGCAGATGAAAACGCTGGCAAAAGACATTCCCGACATAAGCAAGGAATGTGAGCTGAGCGCGCGGTGGAAGATTGCAAAGGCATTGGCTTGTATGGGGAATTACGGCATGGCGGAGGAAACATACAACCACATAGCCGACTTTATCAGCAGCAACGATATGAACGACGAGTTGGTGAACCTGTATGAGGCATACAAGGACCTGTATCAGCAAATGGGCGATAAGGAGAAGACTCGTCAATACGACTATCTGTATCTGAAGGAGAAAGACCAGCTTTTCCACCGCAGCAATGTGGAGAAGATGGAGCGCTCCCACTTCGTGAGCGAGATAAACAGCGTGAACGAACAGGTGGAGCAGCTGAACGCCAAGCGGCGCAATCTGTGGATAACACTCCTTGTCGTCATACTCTTCTGTATCGTCATTGCCGTGGCCCTGGCAGCAATAATCAGAGGATTCTTCAGGCAAAGAGCTTACATAAAGATTCTGTATGAAAAGAATATGGCTCTCGCCAAGGCAGAAAAGCCAAAGGAAAAGAAGGCGGCAACACTCGACGAGGACAGGATAAGCGAACTTTGCGACAAGATAGACAAGGCCCTGCTCGACAACTCGCTCATCTGTTCGCCGGATTTCTCTCTGCAGCAACTTGCCGAACACATCGGGTTGAACTACAAGTATGTGTCGCAGGTTATCAACGACAAATACCAGAAGAATTTCCGTCTGCTCGTAAATGAGGCAAGAGTGAAAGAAGCTTGTCGCCGACTTGGCGATCCCGACCACTACGGCAACCTCACTATAGAGGCAATATCAACAGATCTCGGCTTTAAGTCAAGGTCGAACTTTACAGTAACTTTTAAGAAGATAACCGGTATCTCGCCGTCCGACTTCCAGAAGATGGCAAGAGAATAACACGCGTAGCATAACGTAACTGATAAGGCATAAAAGCTTGCATAAAGCATTCAAAATGCAAGTTTTTATGCCTTATCTTGTTCTTATTCATGTTTTAGAACGACCATAAGCGCTTTTTATATTCTGTTTTTCTTTCAATTTAATATCTTTGCCACATCCAAAACATAAACAGAATATTAACTAACACCATTGTATTATGAAAAATGGATTACACCTTTTATGGGCATCGCTGCTGATGGGCACGATGACCGTTTCGGCAAACCCGATCGATGTGGCACAGGCTCAAAGCATAGCCAAGAAGTTCTGCTCTGAGGCTGTAGTGAAAAACAAGATGCGCAAGGCACCGGCAAACGCAAAGATGAAACTTGTATACAAGGCGCATGGCAAGAAGACAAACACCAATCTGCTCTATGCCTTCGACCGCGGAACGGCAAACGGCTTCGTTGTCGTGGCAGGCGACGACCGTGCACCGCAAATCTTGGGATATACCGATACGGGATCTTTCGACATCAGCAAGATGCCGGACAACATGCGATGGTGGATTCAGCAATACGAGGAGCAGATGCGTTATCTGGAAAGTCATCCAAACGCAAGACTTACCGCTCCGAAAAAGGCTGTAAGCGTTGTGGCTCCGCTGCTCGGAGAAATAAAGTGGAACCAGGAGGCTCCATACAACAACAACTGTCCGTTTATTTCCTACTACGACGAAGATGAGGAGGAAACCGTGAGCGGAAAGGCTCCTACGGGTTGCGTGGCAACGGCAATCGCACAGGTGATGCGCTACCACAAATGGCCTAACGAGAGCAAGGGCAACATAACATACAAGACAAACACTACGGCGACGGAAGTTACTGCCGATCTCAACACTACATACAACTGGGATCTGATGCTGCCTACATACAGCGGCGTCTCTGCCACCGACGAACAGAAAGCTGAAGTGGCAAAACTGATGTTCAACATCGGTGCTGCACTTGAGAGCGACTATACGCCGTCGGGAACTGGAGCTACCGACGTGTCTGTCGTTCCGGCTCTTCTAAGATATTTTGACTATGATGCGGGAGCACGCTACGTGCAGCGCGACTATACAGTGGTTAACGATTATGAGCAGGGACTTATCAACGAGATTGAGGCTGGAAGGCCTGTGCCGTACGGAGGTATCACGGAGAAGAACGAGGGACACTTCTTCGTGCTCGACGGTATCAACGAAGACGGACTGTATCATGTAAACTGGGGATGGGGCGGACTCTCCGACGGATATTTCCTCATATCTTCACTCGACCCCGACGAACAGGGAACGGGCGGATCTACATCCACATACACCTCGTTTAAATATCACCAGATGTATATCTCCGGAATTCAGAAGCCACAGGACGGATCGAAAAAGGGATGGACCTTTATGGCAGACAACATTTCTGAACTCGACGGTACATACGCCAAAGGCGAGGCGATAAAGGCTAACATTATCGAAGGCTACAATGCTTCATCTACCGACGACACTCTGAAATGCAAGTTCTACTGGGATCTCTACGACAGCGATGGAAAGATAGTAGACAAGCAGTTGATAAAGAATGACACACTGCCTCTAAACTATGGATTCGACAAGCTGAAGACCAGCTTTGTCATTCCTGCAGAAATTGCCGACGGCAACTATAAGATGCGCTTTGACTTCACAGAGGCAAGCGACGACTACGCTACGGTATACCACGTGGCAATGAAAAACGGAGCTTACCAGTATTACAATGTGAAGGTAGAAGGCAACGACGTTACTGTTACTACATTTGGCGGACTGAAACTGTCGATAGAGAGCGTGGAACCGGCAAAGATAAAGGCTGGCGAGATATGCGACATGAAAGTAACATTCAAAAACGAAGGCGGCGACTATGTGGGCGACTTCAACTTCTTCATGTACGTGAACGGAAAGAAGAACGTTTATCCTAACTATACAAGTCCGGAGAAAATCGTGAGCATTCCTGCCAACAGCACCGTTACACTGACCTTCAACGAGAAGATTCCGGCAAAACTCGTGAGCGACGACGATTATGTATTGCAGTTCTACTACTATATCATTGGCGAAGACGGATTAAGCGACAGATATAAAGCCGGCAACACAAAAATTGCCGTTGATGGAGCTGCCAAACCGGCTGCACTGTATCTTGTGGACAACATGCAGGTATTGAACGAAACCGACGGCACTGTGCCGATGGACGACATACAGCTGGGCGTGAACCTTGAGAACGACGGCGCTGAATACAATGCACCGCTCGTAGTGAAGGCTTCAAGTGATGAAGACTGGGACTTCGAGGACTCGTTCACTACAGAAACTGTTACGGTGCCTGCCGACTGCACAGGAAAATACATCGTGCTGAAGGGCGCGCTGACAAAGGTTGAGGAAGGCAAGACATACGAACTGTATCTGTATACAAACGACGGAGAGTACATCGACCCGTCATACAGCAACAGCGTTAATGTTACTATCGCAGCCAAGACATCATCTGTAAAGATGACAGTTATAGGAAAAGGCATATACTATAGCAACAACAATATAAGTGCTGCAGGAGCCAACGAAATTGCTCTGTACGACATCAACGGCTCGCTCATCAACAAGGTGGAAGGCAACAAGATTTCATTGCAGAACATGCACAAGGGCTGCTATCTCGTAAGAGTAAACGACGAGAGCGGCACTAAAGTGAAGAAAATTCTCGTGAAATAGGAAACACACGCATAGTTTTCATATAAAAGTTTTTCTCTTTAAAATGACACCGGGAGGAGACCATAAAGTTATCCCATAACAATATCAAAGCTAAGACCAAATGGTCTCCTCCTTTTTCTTGACTCTTGAAAAGTATAACACATATATATAACAATATTACTATGACAAAGAAAAGTATAAAGCACTTATGGCTCTGCATGGTATGTGCGCTGTCGGCGACAACATTGTCGGCGATGGCACAAAAAGCTACATCAGCACAGACTTTCAAAGCCTCACACTATGGTGTGACTGTGCAGGGAGCGTGTATCTACTCCGAGTCTTGGAACAATCTTGGCGAGGGCGAACTCACGCCGATGGGTATCTATCAGATGGAACAGAGTGACGGATATGAAATAAAGCCGTTTCTTATAAACAGTGCTGTATATTCAAATGCTGGCGGTGCTTTCATTGGCAACGACTTCTGGTTTATATGGAAGCAGCGCGACCCTACAGGGCAGATTACGCTGTGTCAGCGCGAGAAACTCGACCTTACAACCGGCAAGCGCGAGAATCTCGGTGTTTGCACCAACGACCTTATGGCAACATCTGCCGGAACTGCCGTAGACCCTACCACGGGCAACGTGTACGGCATCTTCTGGGACTCTGAGAGTATGTCGAGCCGCGAGCTCGGTATCATCGACTATCCAAACGGCACCCGCACAACGATAGCTACTATCAGCCAGACGCTATATGCTCTATGCTGCGACAAAACGGGACAGCTCTATGCCGTTACGCAGTCGGGCAAACTCGTGAAAGTGGACAAAGCCGACGGTATGCTCACCGAAGTGGGCAACACGGGCATAAAGCCGAGCATGATGCAGGCTGCTACCATCGATACATATACGAACAAGATGTATTGGACGGCTCTCTACAAGAATTCCAACGGCAAGGACGAAGCCGGCTTGTATGAGGTGGACCTCGCCACGGCACAGGCAACGAAACTAGCCTCCTACCCTAACCTCGACGAGTTTTCTACCCTGCGCATACTTGCACCAAAAGCTAAGGATGATGCTCCGGCGCCGGCAACCGACCTTACTGCTGTCTTCAACAAGGCGGAGACAAACGGAACATTCTCGTTTAAGTTGCCTACGGAATCATTTGCAGGAACGGCAATAGCCGGCGAACTGACTTATAAGGTGAGCATCGACGGCGAGAGCAAAGCTACAGGAAAAGCTGAAGCCGGCAAGGATGTAACGCTGGATGTTTCCACATCCACCGGACTGCACAGCTTCTCCGTTGTATTGAGCAACGCTGTGGGCGACGGTCCTGCTGCCTCTATCAGCAAATACACGGGTTATGACAAACCGCTGCCGCCAACAGATGTGAAACTGTCTATCGACGAGGCAAGCAACAAGGCACACCTGTCGTGGACCGCACCGACAGCGGGCGTGAACGACGGATATATTGATGCGGACAACCTGACGTACAACGTTGTGCGCCATCCCGACGAGAAGGAGTTTAAGGGCATAAGCGGAACAACACTCGACGATGAGCTTACTCCTGCCAAGGCAATGATGTACAGCTACGATGTTACTGCCGTGAACCACTCGCATAAGGGCAAGGCGGCAACTTCTAATGCTGTGATGTATGGAAACGGATATGATGTGCCGTGGACTGAAGCATTCGACAATGCCTCATCGCTCAACATGTTTACAATAGTCGATGCCAACAACGACGGTTCTACATGGGGCTGGTCGAGATTCAGGACCAAAGCCGTAACATATACCTATAACGAAAAGAACGCTGCCGACGACTGGCTTATCACTCCGCCGATTGCATTGCAGGCTGGAAAGAAATACAAACTTACGTTTGACGAGCACGTTACGCTCTCGAAATATCCGGAGAAGCTGGAGGTAAAATATGGCACGGGGCTTGACTATACCTCTTATACCGAGGTGATGAAAAAGACCACGTTCACGAATGCCGACTTTGAGACGCAGACCATTTATGTTACTCCTGTTGCCGACGGCAACTACCATTTCGGCTTCCACGTATGCAGCGACGCATACGAGGGACTGCTCTATATCGACAACATGGCTGTAGACGTGGAGCCTGAGGCTACCGCACCAGCTGCCGCATCCGACTTGAAGGCGAGTGCTGCCGAATATGGCGCAAACCCTGTTACTATCTCGTTCAAGGCTCCGCAGAACGCTATCAACGGCACAAAACTTCAGTCGATAACAAAGATTGAGGTGAAGGTGAAGGACGGTAACGCAATCAAGACATTCGATGCTCCTACACCGGGCGAAAGTCTTTCTTGCAACGACGAGAATGCAACAAAGGGCTTGAACACCTATTATATCTTGGCGTATAACGAGAGCGGTGCTGGCAAGCGTGCCGAGGTTACTGCCTTTGTGGGCAACGACACGCCGGCGGCTCCCGACAATATTACGGTGAGCGGCAACGAGGACGGAACGCTGAAACTCTCGTGGACGGCTCCGGAAAAGGGCAAGAACGGAGGATACATCAACAAGGCACAACTCTCTTACGCGGCTTATACCGTGGATGATGATGGCTATGCCGAACTGTATAAGGATAATATCAAGACCAGCAGCATTAGTCTTGCCGATATCGACAACACCGGCGACCAGCGCCTTGAATACTTCGGCGTGCAGGCTGCCAACAAGGATGGCGAGAGCGACATTATGCCGTCTAACTATGTGATAATGGGCGATGCCTACACTCTGCCTTTTGCTGACTCGTTTGCAAACGGTAAACTTGCCTATGGAATATGGTATAGCGAGAAGACTGGAGCTAAAGGATTTGCCATTAGCGACAAGGCTTCTGCCGACAACGACGGCGGATGCATATCGTTCCAGGCTGCCGAGGCAAAGGCTATCGCTTCGTTCTGCTCGGGCAAGATTGCACTGAACGGATGCGAAAGTCCGGTACTTACCTTCGACTATTATTGTCAGCCTGGTGCTGAGGATGTTCTGCTTGCCGAGATTAACCGCAGCTATATCGACACTACGGCAGTCAAAACCGTCGACTTCAGCAAAGAGACGGGAGCTACAGGATGGCGTCATGCTGTGGTAAGCCTGCAGCAGTTTAAGTCGGCTCCTTACATCCAGCTTGCCTTCCTCGCACAGATAGCCAAGGCTGGCAACTCGATAATGATTGACAACATAAAGATTGAAAACAATCCGGAACTGTCGGTCAATGACATCATGACTGATGCGGTAAAGAGTGATAAGATTTACGACCTCAGCGGCAGACTGCAGCAAAACGGTTGCAAGATGCAGCAGGGCATATACATCACTGGCGGAAAGAAGATTATTGTGAAATGATTGACTCGTAAACAATAATACAGAAAGTTAAAAATAAAGAGAGACGACTCTTGGCAATGTAATAGGATAGTTGCCAAGAGCCGTCTCTCTTTTTATCTAACCTGTTTAATTCATTGTATAATATACATTATATGTCATCCTATGAATAATACAGGCTAAAGTCCTTCCTGTTAGCGAATTTGAGTTGGCAAATTTATTTCGCTTTCTTTTTATTTGCACATACCGATAATTCTTCATAACTTAGCGGCGCAAGACAGAAAAGAAATAATTTTATGGCAGAAATCGTGAACCGTTATCCTGTTGGGATACAGACGTTTGAGAATATCCGTGAGGGTAAATATCTTTATGTTGACAAAACGAAATATATAGTTGACTTCCGCAAAAAAGGAATGAAATATATTTTTCTGAGCCGCCCGCGCCGGTTCGGAAAATCGCTGTTTGCTTCCACCCTGCATGCCTATTTCGACGGGCGCAAGGATTTGTTCGAGGGACTTGCCATCGACAAATACGAGAAGGAGTGGGCTTGCCATCCAGTGTTGCACTTCGACATGAGCGGCGCGAAGCATTTCGACGCAGAGAGTTTGAAGGGATATCTTGACTACATACTCCTGCCATACGAAAAAATATACGGGAAAGGAGAAAGTGAAGACACTCCCAACAAGCGACTGGACGGCATCGTGAAACGTGCCTATGAGAAAACGGGACAGAAGGCTGTCGTCATCATCGACGAATACGACGCTCCGCTGCTCGATGTGGTTCACGAGAAGGACAACCTTAGTGAGCTGCGCCTCATAATGCAGAACTTCTACAGTCCGCTGAAGAAGCTCGATCCGTATCTGGAGTTTACCTTCATTACCGGAATAACAAAATTTGCGCAGCTGAGCATCTTCAGCGAACTGAACAATCTGGACAACATCAGCATGTACGACCAGTATTCTGCCATCTGCGGCATAAGTATTACGGAGCTCACCACCGTGATGAAACCCGATGTGGAAGGTCTCGGCAAGGCTCTCGGCATGAGTTACGAGGAGTGCCTCGATGCCCTGCGAAACTATTACGACGGCTATCACTTTAGCAAGAACTCAGAGGACGTGTTCAATCCGTTCAGTCTGATAAGGGCACTTAATGCTCACGACATAGCTTCATTCTGGTTCGGCTCCGGCACACCAACTTTCCTATTGAAACAACTGGAGAAGTTCAACGTAAACCTTACTACCCTCGACGGACAGGACGTGGTGCTCAGCTCCTTCGACCTCTCGCCAGAGGACATGACCGACGCCCTCCCGCTGCTCTACCAGAGCGGTTACCTCACGATAAAGAAATACGACCCCATATTCCGGCAGTACACACTGGGCATACCAAACAAGGAAGTACGCGACGGACTGCTCAACTCGCTCGTTCCGCGCTACGTCAATCCCCACCGTGCCGACAACGACGCCTTCCTCCTGGGATTCTGCAAGGCAGTATACCGTGGCGACATCGAGGCGGCTCTCGAACACATGCGCACATACATGGCCACCATCCCCTACGATCTGGAGAACCATACGGAGAAGCACTACCAAACCATCTTCTATCTGATGTTCAGCTTCCTCAACATATATATCCGCACGGAGGTGAAGAGCGCCATAGGCAGGGCGGATGCCGTGATGCACATGCCCGACACCATATATGTGTTTGAGCTGAAGGTGGACAAGAGTGCCGACGAGGCATTGGAACAAATAGACTCAAAGGGATACATGTTGCCATACCATGCCGACGGCAAGCGACTCGTGAAGGTTGGCATCAGCTTCGACAGCAAGCAGCGCACTATATCGGAGTGGAAGATACGAGAGGAATAGTGTATATAAATCACAAGATATATAATATATGAAAGACAAAAATAATTTTGGAAAAGCAATTAACGAGATATTGAAGAATTTCGACGATGAGACTCTGCAAAGAATGATGCAGCAATTTGCTGATGGAGATATATTTAAGAAGTATGAAAAGATGATAGACGAGACATACAAATACAAGGCTCCGTCGTATTCTGCACAGACAAAGCCGTTGCCCGATTTCATGGAAGCAATACTCAAGGAGAAAACCGCCGGGGAAAACTTTGAAGCTTACCGTACGGCAAAGGCTCGTCTGCAGGAAATACCGCAAGAAGAAAGAGAAAGCGTATTGCGTAACTTCCTTTATGTTATTCTTGCCAAAGCACAGAACAAGGAAATAGTTTTTGATAAAGACAGTCAGTTGCCGTTATGGTCAGCATTTGCCCTTATCGAAAAGTTTGAGATGAACAGCTTGTGGAATATTGCCATTGAGGTGGTAGTAAAACAAAATTACACATTCTTCAAACACTATTTAGATGCTTTTGAACCAGATGCTGAATTTGTCATGGCAAAAGTATGCCGGGAGCATCTCGACGAACTGGAAACTCTTATGCATACAGACGGCTTCCTGCCATGTGTATACTCGATTATTGTGAATTCCGTAATTCTGATGTCGGGAATAGACATGGCAAACCGGCTGAAATATATTGGGTGGTTGAGTCGTGTCGTGCCGGAATGTATTGACAAAACATTCGGCACAGAATTTGTAGACAAAATGTTGTATCCACTGGCAGAGATGAAGGTTACGGAGTTGTTGCCAATGCTCAAGACGCTGTATAAAAACTATGACATTCCACCGATTACGGCTGCAAATTATAAAGATGCCGAGAAGCTGATACGCCACGGCAATGATGACAAGTATATAGATTATGCCAATCTGGAAGAACTCTTGGAAAACATTGCAAAGCGTGAAAAGGTATATGGAAACGACATGAACCCGTTTGCTTTTGATGATGATGACGAAGAAGAAGATTGGGATTATGATGATGATTGGGATGATGATGACGATTTGGACGATTATTTCGATATGAAAGAGAAAGACGTGGATATTTTCACTATCAACGTATCGCTCGACAAGGCACCTTTTGAGATATCACGCCAACTGGAAGTTCCGTCGAATATCCGTCTTACCACGCTTGCCGACATGCTCATATACGCCATGGGATGGGATGGCAGTCATCTGAATCATTTTAAGGCGAAAGGTGAATTCTATGAAGAGACTGACGCGGAAACTGATGCCTTTTATGAAGAGAGCGGAATGAGGAAGAATGGGCAGTATGAATACTCGCTAAGGGATTTGCTCAGCCGCAAGGGAAACTCTATAAAGTGGGAATATGACTTCGGCGACAGTTGGGAACATACGGTAACGCTTGAGAAACGTCGCAAGAAACGTGCCGATGAAGAATATAAAGTAAGGTTGTTGAAAGCTAAAGGTGCCTGTCCGCCAGAAGATTGCGGCGGCGTTCCGGGCTACTGCCATCTGCTCGATGTGCTTGCCAATCCAAAGTCGCCAGAATATCTTATGATGAAAAACTGGGTGGATGACGACTTCGATCCGAAGAAATTCGATATTAAGGAAGCTCAGAGCATTATCAACGAATACTTTTAATATGGGATTCCTACTTCTCCTTCTCTCCGCTTAGGCTTTTGGCTTGTTCCCTTTTCGATACCGCAGTCTGCAAAATTACGGAAAGGATAATCATAAAGACGCCAATCCAGAAGGAGAAGTTCAGTTCCTTTCCCTCGTCGAAGATAATCATCGCCAGGAGTATGCTGTAGAGCGGTTCGAGATTATAGCTCAGGTTTACGGTGAAGGCAGATATGGTGCGCAGAGCCTGAAGTTGGGTAAGAAACGGTCCGATGGTAAACAATGAGGCAAAGACGGGGATAAAAGCCCAGTCCCATCCGCTTGGCAAGAGCGATGCCGACGGGAAGAGGAAGGCGTAAAGCGGCAAAACCAAAGTCAGTAGCCCCCACCCTGCCAGCAATTCATAAAGGAGCATCGTGCTGCTCGACCGTCCCGTGGCATGCTGCACCCTCTTGCTTGCTATGGAGAAAAGCGTATAGAAGAGCGATGAGAATGTACCGATAATGATACCCGTGCGATGACGGGTGTCAAGTCCGAAGATAAGCAAGATGCCGGCAAGCGTTATCATGCTGAGCAGCAGTTCGCGCAGCGACAAGCGGCGGTGGCCCGTAAGCGGTTCGATGATTGCCGTAAAGAATCCGTTAAGGGCAATACAAACCACGGCGATACTCACGTTAGAAGCCTTGATGCTGGCATAGAACAGCACCCAGTGGATTGCCAGCAGCACTCCGCAGCCGTCAATCCGCAGCAGTTGCGACCTGTCGGGAACACTCAGTCGGCGGTTTATCTTCAACACTGCTGCAAGAACCGCAGCGGCTATAATCATTCTATACCACACGAGCGGCAGTTCAGCAAGAGATATAAGTCGGCCGAAAACTCCCGTTGCTCCGGCAAGAAGAATACCGGTGTGCAGGCGCAGATAATCATTCGTATTGTCGTTTTGCATTTGTCTGATAAAAATATAATGGATTTGTATGGTTACAAACAATATAGTGGGGTGCAAAATTACAAAAACAATAATATAAACTCCAAGATTACCGGATAAAAACATACTTTTGCAGACTATCTAAAGCAGGCAAATTTATTTAGCTTTCTTTTTATTTGCACATACCGATAATTCTTCATAACTTAGCGGCGCAAGACAGAAAAGAAATAATTTTATGGCAGAAATCGTGAACCGTTATCCTGTTGGGATACAGACGTTTGAGAATATCCGTGAGGGTAAATATCTTTATGTTGACAAAACGAAATATATAGTTGACTTCCGCAAAAAAGGAATGAAATATATTTTTCTGAGCCGCCCGCGCCGGTTCGGAAAATCGCTGTTTGCTTCCACCCTGCATGCCTATTTCGACGGGCGCAAGGATTTGTTCGAGGGACTTGCCATCGACAAATACGAGAAGGAGTGGGCTTGCCATCCAGTGTTGCACTTCGACATGAGCGGCGCGAAGCATTTCGACGCAGAGAGTTTGAAGGGATATCTTGACTACATACTCCTGCCATACGAAAAAATATACGGGAAAGGAGAAAGTGAAGACACTCCCAACAAGCGACTGGACGGCATCGTGAAACGTGCCTATGAGAAAACGGGACAGAAGGCTGTCGTCATCATCGACGAATACGACGCTCCGCTGCTCGATGTGGTTCACGAGAAGGACAACCTTAGTGAGCTGCGCCTCATAATGCAGAACTTCTACAGTCCGCTGAAGAAGCTCGATCCGTATCTGGAGTTTACCTTCATTACCGGAATAACAAAATTTGCGCAGCTGAGCATCTTCAGCGAACTGAACAATCTGGACAACATCAGCATGTACGACCAGTATTCTGCCATCTGCGGCATAAGTATTACGGAGCTCACCACCGTGATGAAACCCGATGTGGAAGGTCTCGGCAAGGCTCTCGGCATGAGTTACGAGGAGTGCCTCGATGCCCTGCGAAACTATTACGACGGCTATCACTTTAGCAAGAACTCAGAGGACGTGTTCAATCCGTTCAGTCTGATAAGGGCACTTAATGCTCACGACATAGCTTCATTCTGGTTCGGCTCCGGCACACCAACTTTCCTATTGAAACAACTGGAGAAGTTCAACGTAAACCTTACTACCCTCGACGGACAGGACGTGGTGCTCAGCTCCTTCGACCTCTCGCCAGAGGACATGACCGACGCCCTCCCGCTGCTCTACCAGAGCGGTTACCTCACGATAAAGAAATACGACCCCATATTCCGGCAGTACACACTGGGCATACCAAACAAGGAAGTACGCGACGGACTGCTCAACTCGCTCGTTCCGCGCTACGTCAATCCCCACCGTGCCGACAACGACGCCTTCCTCCTGGGATTCTGCAAGGCAGTATACCGTGGCGACATCGAGGCGGCTCTCGAACACATGCGCACATACATGGCCACCATCCCCTACGATCTGGAGAACCATACGGAGAAGCACTACCAAACCATCTTCTATCTGATGTTCAGCTTCCTCAACATATATATCCGCACGGAGGTGAAGAGCGCCATAGGCAGGGCGGATGCCGTGATGCACATGCCCGACACCATATATGTGTTTGAGCTGAAGGTGGACAAGAGTGCCGACGAGGCATTGGAACAAATAGACTCAAAGGGATACATGTTGCCATACCATGCCGACGGCAAGCGACTCGTGAAGGTTGGCATCAGCTTCGACAGCAAGCAGCGCACTATAGCCGAGTGGAAGATAAGGGAGGAATAGGCGATTTCTGCCCTGCATGATGAATTTATCCATATAGAATACGGATTATTAGAAATAAAATGAGTAATTTCGCAGACTGAAATTGTTTCTGCCTTGCTTGCAAGACGGATTAGCTAAAAAATTTGAAACATAAAAAATAGTATAAAGACAAAGACATGGCACTAAAATGTGGTATCGTGGGACTCCCTAACGTGGGCAAGTCCACTCTTTTCAACTGCCTTTCGAGCGCAAAGGCACAGGCGGCAAACTTCCCTTTCTGTACGATAGAACCTAACGTGGGCGTGATTACCGTGCCCGACGAGCGACTCACAAAGCTCGCCGAGATTGTACACCCGGGACGCATCGTGCCGGCTACATGCGAGATCGTAGACATCGCCGGACTCGTGAAGGGTGCATCAAAGGGCGAAGGACTCGGAAACAAATTCCTCGGAAACATCCGTGAGACTGACGCCATCATCCATGTGCTCCGCTGTTTCGACGACGACAACATCACTCACGTGGACGGAACTATCGACCCTGTGCGCGACAAGGAGATTATCGACACGGAGTTGCAGCTGAAAGACCTTGAAACTATCGAGGGCCGTCTATCAAAGCAGCAGAAGGTGGCTCAGGCAGGAAACAAGGACGCAAAAATTGAGGTTGCCGTTCTGGAGGCATACAAAGAGGTTCTGGAGCAAGGAAAGAACGCCCGCACCGTGGAGTTCGACTCCAAGGAGGAGCAGGAAGCTGCACGCAATCTGTTCTTGCTCACCGCAAAGCCAGTACTCTACGTATGCAACGTGGACGAGGCTTCTGCCAAGAGTGGCAACGACTATTCGCGCCGCATTGAGGAGATCGCCAAGGAGGAAGGTGCAGAGACTCTCGTCATCGCCGGCAAGACAGAGGAAGATATCGCCAGTCTGGAGACTTATGAAGACAAGCAGATGTTTCTCGACGAACTGGGACTGGAGGAGAGCGGCGTGAACCGACTCATAAAGAAGGCTTACTCGCTTCTGAACCTCGAGACTTTCATCACCGCCGGAGAGATGGAGGTGAAGGCATGGACTTACCACAAGGGATGGAAGGCTCCGCAGTGTGCCGGAGTTATCCACACCGATTTCGAGAAGGGCTTTATCCGCGCTGAGGTAATAAAATACGAGGATTACATCAAATACGGCTCAGAGGCTGCCGTGCGCGAAGCAGGAAAACTCGGCATCGAGGGTAAGGACTATGTGGTGCAAGACGGCGACATCATGCACTTCAGATTTAATGTGTAGCCCCCTCCAACTCCCCCAAGGGGGAGGGAGCTAATCACACAAGAATACATAAAAAAGCACAAAACATGTCCCTTTCCCTCCCCCCTTGGGGGAGTTGGAGGGGGCTTCAAAAAACTTGTCCTTTTCTCCCCCTCCCCCTTGGGGGAGTTAGGAGGGGGCTTCAAAAAATATGATACACTGGAATCCAAATATCGAGGCTTTTCATCTCGGGCCCATTTCCATGCGCTGGTATGCACTGTGCTGGCTCATAGGATTGCTGTCGGCATACTTCATCGTGAGGAAACTATACAAACAGCAGAAGATAAAAGACGAGCTGTTTGACCCGCTCTTCATCTACTGCTTCGTCGGTATTCTCATAGGAGCACGACTGGGCCACTGCCTCTTCTACGAACCCGACTACTTCCTCTCGTCGGGCAAGCACATCGTGGAAATGTTCCTTCCAATTCGCTTCCTTGAATACGGCGGATGGAAATTCACCGGATATGCCGGACTGGCAAGCCACGGAGGAACTCTGGGACTGATGATTGCCCTGTGGCTATACGTAAGGCGCACAAAACTCCCAATATGGCAGGTGCTCGACAACATCGCCATCGCCACACCCGTAACGGCATGCTTCATCCGGCTGGGCAACCTGATGAACTCCGAGATTATCGGTAGAGTAACCGATGTGCCGTGGGCTTTCGTCTTCGAACAGGTGGACATGCAGCCGCGACACCCGGGGCAGCTATACGAGGCTCTTGCCTATGCCCTGCTCTTCATCATCGGTTGGTGTCTCTATCGTCGCTATCCGCAGAAAGTGGGCACGGGGTTCTTCTTCGGACTCTGTCTGACGTATATCTTCACCGCCCGCTTCTTCATAGAATACACCAAAGAGGTGCAGGAAGCTTTCGAAGCCTCTCTCCCACTCGACATGGGACAGCTGCTCTCCATCCCATTCATCATTCTCGGCATCCTCTGCATGAGGGGCGGAAAGTGGATGCATGCAGGGAAGGCGCAGAAATAGGAAATATATAGCAAAGTTTTTATAGAAATATATAAATTAAAGGACGGGCATTTGGAGTGTCCGTCCTTTTTTCATATTTTTGCAAAGGAAACAATAAAAACATAACGCCTTATGATGGTAAACATTGCAAATCCGATATACGACTCCGTGTTCAAATATCTCATGGAGGATGAACGCATAGCGAAGACGCTGATTTCGGCCCTTCTGAAAAAAGAAGTTGTTGATGTAGACATGCGCCGCAACGAATATACAAACGGCAGAAGAGACAAGATTTCCATGTTCCGCATCGACTTCGGGGCAAGGATAAAGGAGGACGACGGCTCAACGAAACTTGTGCTGATAGAGTTGCAGAAAACATGGCTGGAGACGGAAACGCTGCGCTTCCGCCAATATCTCGGTGCACAGTATGCCAATCCGGAGAATATTCTGAAAGACTGCGAGAACGACGGCTACGGCATACCTATGATTGCCGTGTATCTGCTCGGACATAAGGTGGGCGACATAGAAGAACCTGTTTTGTATGTTAAACACAAGACTCTTGACTACGACGGCAAACATGTTACAAAGGGCATTCCCGATCCGTTTGTAGAGAGTCTGACCCACGACAGCATCATAGTTCAGATACCGCGGTTGAGGGGACATGTGAACAACCGTCTTGACGAGGTGCTCAGTGTATTCGACCAGAGTCAGAAGGAGAAGGGAAACCATCAGGTGTTGAGCGTAGACGAAGACAAGTTTGACGGCGATATAGAGATGATGCATATTCTGCATCGGCTTATTACAGCTGCATCCGACTCGAAGTTGCGCCAGGACATGAATGTGGAAGACGAGTTCTTCTCGGCTATCGAAAACCGAGATACGGCTATCATGCAGAGGGACAAGAAAATTGCCTCGCAGCAAGAAATCCTGGATACTCAAGACAAGAAGATAGCAACTCAAGACAAGAAGATAGCTACCCAAGACAAGAAGATAGCTACCCAGCAAATGCAAATGTCTTCTATGGTAAAAGCGATGCTTGATAGTGGCATGTCTAAAGAAGTAATAGCCAATATTACAAAAATACCGATTGAGGAAGTATCAAAATTAGCAGAATGAGAATTAATCACCTAAAAGAAGGAGCTATTAATATGAAGTTAAAATCAACCTTTGCAGGTTTATTGACAGTCATTTCTGTTGCGTCATGTTGTGGAAACAAAGCTGTGGCCAATACATCCATTACTGTAGACTCGGTGAAGTATGAAAAGAATGACAAAGCCGTGGAGTTATCAATCGTGGCAGACTACCCTACCCTCGCATCTGCCAGTCTGAAAACGGCAATATCCGAATATATCAGCGAGGAGCTCGGCGGCACCTACATGGGCAGTCTTGAGAGCGGCGACTCCATAGTGGCGTTCTACGGCAAGACGCTGCACGACTCTCTTCTGAAGGAACATGAAGAATGTGGAATCCCCGTGTCATTCTGCAGCATGATGGCTGTAAGAAAGACATACGAGACTGAAAACTACGTAACCTACACCGCAGAAAATTATATGTATCAGGGCGGTGCCCACGGCTCCACTACCCTATCAGGCATCACCTTCCGCAAGACTGACGGCAGGCGCTTCGGCTACGAGATGCTAAGAAACACGGAAAGTGAAGCCTTCCATGCCTTGCTCCGGGACGGCGTGAAGGAATATTTCCAGATGCAGGGAATGAACGGCGACTTGAAAGATGTGCTGATGGGTGTGGACAACATTGATTATATGCCGTTGCCTGTTACCGAACCATATCTCACCGACCGTGGCATGATGTTCGTTTATCAGCAGTATGAAATAGCACCATACGCTGCCGGAATGCCATCGTTCGTCATCCCGTTCAACAAAATAAAGCCTTATCTCACGGCTACAGTGCTGAAAATGATAAACTAAAAAACGTCAATCCTACAAGATTTTCTTTTTTCTTTTTGCCGTTTCCCTTTAATACTGTAATTTTGCAAATTGCCCGAATATTGTTCAGACAACAGATGACTGACATGTATTTATATCCGCGGCATAAGAAAGAAAAATAAAAAGGAATACAGTTTTTATAAACGATATATGGCAAAAACAGACAAGGGACTGACGCCGATGATGCAGCAGTTCTTCTCCTTGAAGGCTAAACACCCTGATGCGCTGCTGCTGTTCCGCTGCGGCGACTTCTACGAAACGTATTGCGACGATGCCGTTGACGCAAGCCGCATCCTCGGAATTACACTTACAAAACGAAACAACTCCGGAAACAAGCCATCTACCGAGATGGCTGGATTTCCGCATCATGCCCTCGACACTTATTTGCCTAAACTCATCAGAGCCGGAAGGAGAGTAGCTATCTGCGACCAGCTCGAAGACCCGAAGCTGACAAAGAAGCTCGTGAAGCGCGGCATTACGGAACTCGTTACGCCGGGTGTGGCGATGACTGACAATGTGCTTAACTACAAGGAGAACAACTTCCTCGCTGCCGTGCATTTCGGTAAGGGGGCATGTGGAGTGGCATTCCTCGACATCTCTACCGGTGAATTCCTTACCACCGAAGGACCTTACGACTACATACAGAAGCTGATTGCCAACTTCCAGCCTAAGGAGGTATTGTTTGAAAGAGGAAAGAAAGCCGATTTCGAACGCTTCTTCGGTACTAAGCATTGCGTGTTTGAGCTCGACGAATGGGTGTTCAACGAGCAGACGGCACGCCAGAAACTTCTCAAGCACTTCAGCGTGAAGAACCTGAAGGGCTTCGGAGTGGAACATCTGAAAAACGGAATCGTGGCATGCGGTGCAGTATTGCAGTATCTCGATATTACACAGCATACCCAAATCAGTCATATCACGACTCTCTCTCGTATTGATGAAGAGCGATATGTGCGTCTCGACAACTTTACGATACGCTCCCTTGAACTTACTCAGTCGATGCAAGAAGGAGGAAGCTCGCTGATAGATGTCATCGACCGTACTTGTTCGCCGATGGGAGCGAGAATGCTTAACCGCTGGGTGCGCTTCCCGCTGCGCAATGCCAAGGACATCGAAAAGAGACTCGATGTAGTGGAGGAATTCTTTAAGGATACGGAGTTCCGACAGGTAATCGACGATAATCTGAATGGAGTGGGCGACTTGGAGCGTATCACGGCCAAGGTAGCCACGGGTAGAGTCACGCCGCGCGAAATGATGCAACTGAAAAATGCGCTGCGTGCCATGCAGCCTATAAAGGAGGCTTGCTCAAAGAGCGAAAACCAGTCGCTCGTGATTCTGTCTGAAAAGATTGATGCCTGTAAGGAACTCAGCGACCGCATAGAAATGGAAATCGAACCGGATCCGCCACAGCTCGTAAACAAAGGACACGTGATTCGCAGCGGTGTGAGCGAGGAGCTCGACCAGACGCGCGAGATAGCATACCACGGCAAGGACTATCTGCTGAAAATCCAGGAGCGGGAGACCGAGCAGACGGGTATCAGCAGCTTGAAGATAGGATACAACAACGTTTTCGGATACTATCTCGAAGTGAGAAACGTGCATAAGGACAAAGTGCCGGAAACATGGATAAGGAAACAGACGCTTGCCAATGCCGAGCGCTATATCACCCAGGAACTGAAACAATACGAGGAGCAGATTCTCGGTGCTGAAGACAAGATACTGCAACTTGAGAGTCAGCTGTATGCAGAACTCGTGCAGTCGTCGCAGCATTTTATCCATACCATACAGACGGATGCTCATATCATAGCACAGCTCGACTGTCTGCTGTCGTTTGCCAAGGCAGCCGAAGAGCATCGCTATGTGCGCCCGCAGATCCTGCAGAACGATATCGTGCTCGATATCCGTCAGGGGCGCCATCCCGTAATAGAGACGCAGATGCCGGTAGGGGAGAAGTATGTTCCAAACGATATCTATCTCGACGACAAGAAACAGCAGATTATGATTATTACCGGACCGAACATGGCTGGTAAGTCAGCCCTGCTCCGTCAGACGGCTCTCATCACGCTCATGGCGCAAATTGGCTGCTATGTGCCGGCAGAGAGTGCAAAAATAGGTATCGTTGACAAAATCTTCACCCGTGTAGGTGCCAGCGACAATATCTCCATGGGCGAGTCTACGTTTATGGTGGAGATGACGGAGGCAGCGAATATCCTGAATAATGTTACTCCGCGTTCTCTTGTGCTCTTCGATGAGCTGGGTCGAGGCACGAGTACCTACGATGGTATTTCTATAGCATGGGCTATTGTGGAATACCTTCATGAGCAGCCTAAAGCTGCCGCACGCACCCTCTTTGCCACTCATTATCATGAACTTAACGAGATGGAGAAGAATTTCGACAGGATAAAGAACTACAATGTGAGCGTGAAGGAAGTGAACGGTAAGGTTATCTTCCTCAGGCGTCTTGAAAAGGGAGGTTCCGAACATTCGTTCGGTATTCATGTAGCGCAGATTGCCGGTATGCCGAAGTGTATTATCAACAGGGCTAACGTGATACTGAAACAGCTTGAGGCTGACAACAGTGGAGTGGGGGGTGCCGGTAAGGCTATTGAGAATATTGCCTCTGCCTCCAGTGGCGAACAGTTGAGTTTCTTCCAGCTCGACGACCCTATACTCTGTCAGGTTCGTGATGAGATACTCAATCTCGACATCAACAATCTGACTCCGATGGAGGCTCTGAACAAGCTGAATGACATTAAGGGAATTGTCGGCGGAAAATAATTTTGGTTTTTATTACTCCTACATGTCCTATATGTCTTATCCGTCCTATTAATCCTATAAAAAAATGATTAACAACATTCATATCCGCCCCGTTGTCTATGGCGACGCAGAAGCAATAACCCGTATATACAATCATTACGTAACGGAAACTACCGTAAGTTTTGAGACTGAAGCCCTTTCTGTTGATGAGATGTTGGGTCGTATAAAAGATATCTCGGCAAAATATCCGTATTTTGTTGTAGAAGAAGAGGGTAGGATAGTGGGCTACTGCTATGTACACCAGTGGAAGGAGCGTGCTGCATATCAGCACACGCTTGAGGTTACGATATATCTTGACCCTCAGCATACGGGTAGAGGTGTTGGCAGGATGATGATGGAACATCTGCTCGAGGCATGTCGCAAATTGGATGGATGCCGGAACCTCATATCTTGTATAACGGAGGAGAATGCCGACAGTCTTGCGTTCCACAAAAGGATGGGCTTCGAAAAGGTTTCCCATTTTAAAAAGGTGGGATATAAGTTTGGCAGATGGCTGGATGTTGTGGATATGGAATTAAGGGTGAGGGATTAAGGATTAGGGATTATTACTTGGTGCTATTAGTCCTATTAGTTCTATTAATTCTATTGGTTCTATAGGTCCTATTAGTCCCAGTTCTCCCAATAAAAAAATAAAGAAAAGATGGAAAATAAGAAGATACTCATCACCGGTGCCACCGGTTTTATAGGCAGCTTCATCGTAGAAGAGGCAATAAGAAGAGGCTTTGAAGTTTGGGCTGCCGTAAGGCGCACGAGTTCGAAGAAATACCTGCAGCAGCCGGGAATAAACTTTATCGAACTGGATTTCAGTAGCGAGAATCGCTTGAAAGAGCAGCTGAAAGGTCATGTGTTCGACTATGTCGTGCATGCCGCCGGTGTAACAAAATGTCTGAAGAGTGAGGACTTTTTCCGTACCAACACCGATGGCACGAAAAATCTTGTCAATGCCTTGAGAGAACTCGATATGCCGATAAGGCGCTTTGTATTTGTCAGCAGTCTGAGCATACTTGGTGCTATACATGAGGAAATGCCCTATAAGGATATTACCGACAGTGATACGCCGCAGCCGAACACGGCATACGGCAGGAGTAAGCTCTTGGCAGAGAACTATTTGCGCTCTCTGAAAGATTTTCCTTTTGTCATACTTCGTCCTACGGGCGTTTACGGTCCGAGGGAGAAGGATTATTTCCTTATGGCGAAGAGTATCAAGCAGCATGTGGATTTCGCTGTGGGATACAAGCGTCAGGATATCACCTTTATATTCGTCAAGGATGTGGTGCAGGCCGTTTTCCTCGCCCTTGCCGCAGATGATAAGGTTATAGGAAAGAGCTACATCCTGAGCGATGGCAAAGTGTATTCATCACGCACGTTCAGCGACCTTATACAGAAGGATTTGAAAGTAAAGCATGTTGTGCGCATAGTGGCTCCGATATGGCTGCTGAAAGTTATATCAACCGTCGGGGAGTATGTGGCTCATATTACCGGACAGATTTCTGCTCTCAACCGCGACAAATATAATATAATGAAACAACGTAACTGGCGCTGCGACATCACACCGGCAAAAGAGGATCTCGGCTTCTCTCCGGAATATGACTTGGAACGCGGCACGGAGATTACAATGAAATGGTATAAGGACAATAAGTGGCTTTGAGATGGATGAGGGAAGAGAGAATAGGGATGAGGGATTATTACTCCCAGTTCTATCAGTTATCCCATTCCTCCCATTTCTCCCAAGAACTCCCAGTCCTCCCATAAAAAAACAAAAACAGAATGAAAGAATTTTTCAAGATTGAGGCGAAGCCGCAGCGCGGACTCCTCGCCCTGGAGTGGGTGATGCTTGCTTATCTGGCATTCACCATGCTTATGGTGTTTTTTACATACACCAAAGTCGTTAACCCCGAGGCGATGATATGGGGAAGAATCCGGATCGTTGTCGTTACACTTGCCATGTGGGGCGTATATAGAATGGTGCCGTGCCGTTTCACTAAGTTTGCCCGTATCACGGTGCAGATGGCTCTGCTCAGCTGGTGGTATCCGGATACCTATGAGCTTAACCGTATGTTGCCGAATCTTGACCATGTGTTTGCACAGATGGAACAGACGCTGTTTGGGTTCCAGCCGGCACTCGTTTTTGCCAAAGACTTCTCTTCGCCTGTAGTCAGCGAACTGATGGATATGGGATATGCCTCATATTATCCCATGATTGTTTTGGTGGCTATATATTATTTCTTCTTTAGATACAGAGAGTACGAAAGGGCTGCTTTCGTCGTTATGGCTTCGTTTTTTGCCTATTATGTGATATTCGTTCTCGTACCGGTTACAGGACCAACGTTCTATTATAAGGCAGTAGGACTGGACCAGATTGCAAACGGCATATTCCCTAATGTACACGACTATTTCAATTCCCATCTCGACTGTCTGCCGAGTCCAGGCTATACCGATGGAGTGTTCTATCATCTTGTAGAAAATGCCAAGGCTGCCGGCGAACGGCCTACAGCAGCTTTCCCGAGCAGTCATGTGGGAATAAGCACGGTCATCATGTTCTTGGTGTGGCATTCGCAAAACCGCAAGCTCTTCTATTTCCTCATTCCCTTCTATCTCTTCCTGTGTATGGCCACGGTGTATATCCAGGCTCACTATGCCGTAGATGCTCTTGCCGGATTCATAAGCGGTGCTGCTTTCTATTTCCTCTTTATGCTACTTTCGAGGAATATGGTGGAGAAGACAACGGGAAGGTCGAGGCGCTGAGTCATCAACTGCTAAAGCATAGCTTTGCTGTCAGTAAAGCTATGCTTTGGCAGGAGTGTTTATATAAAACACCATCGGTATTCCATATAGATACTTTTGGTGCAGAGTAGAGATACTAATTCTGGCACCAATGTATGAGAAAAGTGTTGAGTGTGAGGGGTGTGAGGGATAAATAATTACCCCTCACACTATCCCTCACACTTTTACTCTTTGTATATCAATACGTTGCAACGTCGGGTGAGGGTGTGAGGGTAAAATTGCCAAAAAACAATTTTATAAGAAAATCAGCCACCTTTTCTCGCCATGGCAAAGTTGAAGTAACTTCACTTTGCTCATTTGGCTTAACGAAAACGTTTCTTTTTAGCGAGATAAAAACAAAAAGAAAGTAAAAACAGGGGCTGGAATTGATAAAAATGCCAAAATGCAAAATAATATATAAAAATTAAAGTCAAATTGTTGCATGAATGACAAAAAACATCTAAATTTGCTCAGTCTTAGCAACGACAAATCCGCTTTCAATGAGAAATGGCGGATTTTTAGAGTGCATGAAAAGAAAATATAAATAAAAGATATAGAAAATGGAAAAGATAGACAGACTTGACAAGAAGATATTGAGCATCTTGTCGAAAAACGCACGAATGCCTTTCAAGGATGTTGCAGCAGAGTGTAACGTTTCGCGTGCAGCTATTCACCAGCGCGTGCAGCATCTTACGGAAGACGGAGTAATAACCGGAAGTAAGTTTGATGTAGACCCAAAGAGCCTCGGATTCTCAACATGTACTTATGTGGGAATCACGCTCGAAAAGGGAAGTATGTACAAATCGGTAGTAGAGCAGCTGGAGCACATACCGGAAATCGTGGAGTGCCACTTCACGACTGGTCCTTACACAATGCTCGTAAAGCTCTATGCTAAAGACAATGAGCAGCTTATGGATTTGCTCAACAACCAGATGCAGGAAATTCCGGGCGTCGTTGCCACGGAGACACTCATCTCGCTGGAGCAGAGTATCAAGAGAGAAATTCCTATTGCCTCTAAGGGAATAGAGCTGGCAACGAGGAAAATCAAGGCTAAGGATGCTGATTTGGACTGATTTGTCCGTAACTGAAAAAACAATAATATTTTAGGATAATCGTGGAACCATTTGATTTCCAGTCGAATCTAAACGTTATTTACAAGACATATCCAGAGGCAGGGAAGTTGCCGGTGATAGGAATTACCGGCAACTTCGCCGACGGGAATACTGCCCTTGCCGAACCATATTATATGGCTGTGGTAAAGGCTGGAGGAGTACCGCTCATCATTCCGCCTGTGGCAAGCGCTGATGTTATTATCAATACGCTCGACCGTGTCGACGGACTCTTGCTCTCGGGCGGCGCTGACATCAACCCTCTATGGCAAGGCGAAGAACCGAAAGAGGCTCTGCATGGCATCAACTCGCATCGCGATTTGCCGGAACTGATGACTGTAGCCTTGGCGTATAACAGACAAATTCCTATCCTCGGAATATGCCGCGGCATACAGACGCTGGCAACTGCCCTCGGAGGCAGGGTGAGACAGGATATTGACACCGACAGCGCTGACAACAGCGAGAGGAAGACTGCTGGCAGGATAAAGCACAGTCAGGATTCCGACTTCAGAGGGGAGCCTACGCATTCTGTATGTATAGAACCGGATTCCGTATTGTATTCCATATACAAGAAGGACAAGATTTTCGTTAATTCTTTCCATCACCAGGCTGTGGCAAGTTGCGGACGGCGTTTCAACATCTCTGCTTGTGCCCCCGACGGAGTAATCGAGGCTATAGAGAGCAGCGAGTATAAGTCTATTATCGGAGTGCAATGGCATCCGGAATGGCTCGCAGAGGCAGGACAGCCACTGTTTCGCTGGCTCGTGGAGCGTGCCGCTGAATTCAGTAAGGCAAAAAGCCTGCACGACAGGTTGGTTACCCTTGATTCCCACTGCGACACGCCAATGTTCTTCCCGCAAGGCATAAGGTTTGACTGGAGAGACAGCAGGATACTCGTCGATCTACACAAGATGACTGACGGCAGGCAGCAGGCGGGAACGATGGCTGGTTATCTT
>DAIOXG010000008.1:0-25015 GCA_036758085.1 Prevotella sp.
ATTGCTTTTGAATGAGTCCGGTATTGAACCGGGCTCATTCCTTTTAGTTTGAGAGCGCTTCTCTCACTGTTGTAGTAAAAGTGCGTCCCACATATCTTTATTTCTATCGGAAAGCAATTCTCCAAGCTGTTACCTTTGCTTCGTATCAAAGCAGTAAAGGTTCGCCGCTTCTTCTGCGGTTAGAGAAACCGTGTTAATATACAAATAGGTTTTCACAACTTCCTGCTCGACCGGGACAACGCTTCCGTTCTCCTGTGTTCAAGGTGCGTTTCTTTCACCGTGATATGCTCCGTATGGACACCCATTCGATTCAAACCGCGATAAACCTCTTTCAAAACTTCCGCTTTTTCATCGTCAAAGGTCACGACATCTTCTGTCCGATTCATCTTGACGGCATATACAGCGATATACTTTTCGTTTGTCAATATTCGCTGTATATGTTCCGGCTCCCATTGCAGTTTTCCGGAATAGGTTTTGACCTCTTCCGATATAAGAATGTCACTAATTTGTTTCATGCTATGCCCGTCAATAAATAACTGGTAGATCTTTTTTATAATCAACGCTTCTTTCTCAACGATTACCGGTATGCCATCGTCTCCTTTTCTATAGCCATAGCAATTAAAGTTTGTCATATAGGTGCCGCTTCTCATTCTCTGCTGAACACCCCATTTGACATTGGCACTGATGTTTTCACTCTCAGACTGTGCGATGACGCTGAACAAACCTATAAGCATTTCATTTTCTGCCTTGAGTGAATCGATAGCTTGTTCTTCAAAATAGACGCCGATTCCTTTTGCACGGAGCTTTCTTGTCCACATCAAACTATCTACGGTATTACGAGCAAAACGGGAAACCGATTTAGTGAGAATGAAATCCACCTTTCCCTTTTCGCAATCTCTCATTAAACGGAGAAAGTCTTTTCTCTTTGTAGTCGCAGTACCCGTGATACCCTCATCAGCATATATTCCCGCAAAAGTCCAATTGGGATTTTTTGCTATTGCTTCCGTAGGAATGATCTGCTTGGGAAGCGGAATTGTTCGTGCCGATGATGTTGTTTTGGGAGTATCGGTCATTCGGGTATATTTACCCGTCTTATCTTTACCAAAATGACAAGTTCTGTTTACCGTAAGTTCTGCCTTTGTCATATCAACATCGCTCCATTCAAGCGCCAAAAGCTCCCCGATGCGAAGTCCCGTATAAAGGCACAAAAGTATTCCAAATAACTTTGCATGTTTATTCTCCAAGACATACTGTTCTATCTTCTTCTGCTCCGATAGAGAGAAACACTCAACCTTTTTCTCGGTTGCTTTCGGTCGTTTGATTTTATCAGCATTGTATTCGCTGATAATTCCTAAAGTATATGCCAGTTTTAGCGAGTTCTGAAGCACCGTAATAATGCCATTGACAGAGTTTGCAGATTAACCTTCTCCTGTCTGTAAATTGCCATTACTCAACAGCTCTGTTACATATTTTTGCAGGATAAGTGGAGACAAGTCCGACATTTCATACTCACCGAGTTGCAGGACAATATGCAATCGTACAATCTCGCCGTATCTTGTATGAGTTCTTTGTTTTGAGGATGGCATTATATAATTCTCCATCCATTCGTTTAACCAATCTTGATATTTCATAGTTACCATCCTTCCTTTTTGGTTAAAGCAAGGAAGCCGAGCATTGCTGCCCGGCTTCCTTACTTGTTCGAGGAACGGTTTGCACCACCCTCTGTTATTTAGTATCTAATATTATACCATTTTTCGATGGATTTTTCAATATGACAGTTCATTGCCCGAGTATTCCTGCCCACAATTCATCAAAGTCCGAACTCAACAGAGTGTCAAGCTGTTCTCTTTGCTTCTCATTGAAATGATAAACGTCGGCTCCTTCCGAAGCGGTCATCGAAGCGTATTCGATGTACAGGGTTGTTTTTACAACTGTTTCTTCCACCTGATACGGGTTGCCCTCTGCATCGGTATATTCACGGATCACCGTTTCCTCGCTTGTCGAAGTGTAATACTCAACTGTATTCATCGTGTTAAATACCGCCCTGAACTCGTCAAGAAGCTCACTATTTAAATCTGAAAAGTCCTTGTTCGTGCTGTTTGTCAGCACAGCAAATACCGCAATCACATCCTTTTTCGAAGCCTCCTGCCCTTCAATGACAAGGTAATCGTGAGGAGTATTGTTTACTATCTCAAGCTCCCTCGCATCATACTCAGAGTCGCAAGCAGACATCATATAGGCAACCGAATAACTACCCGCATCATTGGGCGTGAACACACCGCAAACTGCGGCAATAATACCACCGATAATCACGATTACAAGGATAACCACAACCGCAACCCAACCGCCTGCGGCGATAGCGGCTACAATGCCCTTCACTGCGGCAACTGTTGCTTTTACGGCGGCAACGATAGCTTTCGCCGCCACCTTAACAAATTTCACAGTTGCTTGCGCCGCCGCTTTTGCCGCCTGTTCCGCCTTCTGTGTGGCTTTGGCAGCTGCTTTTGCCGCTGTCTTGGCGGTTTTCGCCGTGGTCTTTGCCGCTTTTTTCGTGGTCTTTGCCGTAGTCTTCGCAGTCTTTGTCGCACCTTTGGCAGTTTGCGACGTGACTTTCGTGGTAGTCTGTACCGCTTTACTTCCACCCTTTGCCGCAGTCTTTGGTGCCTCAAGCAAAGGTGTTTGTTTTGGAGCCGGAAGCTCTTTTGGCGTTGATGCTTTGCCCTTCATTTTTTTCGGTCTGTTACGCCATTTTTGAATATTGCGGCGTGTTTCTCTGACACCCCATCTGCCAACTCTATCACCGGCACGAACGGCAAGATGCGCCGTTCCGTTTTCGTATGCTTCAAGACGATTTCCCGCATATTCGCTCTCCGAACTTTCTCCAGACGAGATCGTGTCATTTATCTCTTGCTTCGCTTCATCCACACCGTTCCTTGTCTTTGCGGCAAGGTTCTGCACACGGTCAAAGGTCTTGACCGTGTGCAGGGATTCTCTTGTCTTAATATCCGCCATCAGGCTTCACCCGGCTTAGTATTCATGAGTTTGAAAAGCATGGTGTCCTTCGGCACTCTATTGACGAAAGGAACGAGAGCACTGCCTATTTTCACAAGTCCGTGCCCTGCTTCCACACCCGTGATATAGGACATTTGCAAATCGGAGATACCCATGAGGTCAGCCAGCTCTGCTCTGTCAGTTGCCGCCTGATTGAGCATGACAACAAGCTCGGAGTTTGCAAGCATGGTTCTTGCGGTGTGGCTCTGCAACAGATCTTCCACATTTTGAGTTATTCCCGTGATGAAAGCTCCGTACTTACGGACACGCTTCCAAAGGGTAAAAAGGAAGTTTGCAGAATATTCGTGCTTGAAAAGCAAGTAGATTTCGTCGATGAAGATATAGGTCTTACGACCTTTTGCTTTGTTCGCCGTAATACGATTGAGGATATTATCGAGAACTACAAGCATACCGATAGGCATGAGCTGCTTGCCGAGGTCGTGAATATCATAACAGATTAGACGGTTCTCGGTGTCCACATTCGTTTCACCCGCAAAGGTATCAAGCGAACCGCTTGTAAAGAGTTCAAGGGAAAGTGCGATATCCTTAGCTTCCGGTTCGGGCTGTGCCTTGAGCATAGCGTTGAAATCCTTGAGCGTTGGAGCGTTCCCGGTAAAGCCTCGTAGCATATAGTCGTTAAGGACATTTGCGGTACATCGGTCGATGAGCGATTTCTGCTTCGGTCCAAGACCTGCAACCGCCTGTTCACAGAGCGAGAGCATAAACTCCGACTTGAGAGTTACGGGATTCTGCCCGTCGGCATAGTCCATATTGATGTCCATAGCATTAATGTGGTGAGTGCTTGTTGCCGAGATCTCAATCGTCTCTCCGCCGAACGCATCACAGATCTTGCCGTACTCCTTTTCGGGGTCGATAATGATAATATCTGCGTTTTTGTCGGCAAGGAACAGATTGATAACCTCCTGCTTTGCAAGCAAAGACTTACCCGAACCCGAAACACCCGTAATAAATGAGTTGCCGTTGAGCAGCTCGTTTCTGTTGATCATAATCATATTCTTGCTGATGGCGTTATTGGCAAAGTAAATGCCATCGTTATGACATACCTCCTGCACTCGGAAAGGCATAAACACCGCCAGCGACTCGGTAGTCAGGGTTCTTCGCATCGTCAGCTTGGGAGCGCCGTAAGGAAGAACGGTATTCAATCCCTCAAGCTGTTGCCAACGTAGGATATTGAGTGAGCAAAGGTTCTTCCTCGCACATTGACGGATAGACTCAGTATCGGCATCCAGCTTCTCCTTTGTATCTGCCGTATGCACGATTGTAATGAGTGCGGGAATCATTCGCTGATCTCTTGCAACGAGGTCATTGAGAAATTCCCTGCTCTCGTTTCTCTGACGCTCCATATCATAAGGAATTGTTGCCGAGAAGTTGTTGTTTTGGTTCTGCTTTCTCTGCCAATTAGAGATATTCGTCTCAACGGCAAGGAGCTTGTTTTCGCTCTGCCTGATAGCCTGGTCGGTAGTAATGGGACTTGCATCAATGGAAAGCATAAGACCTCTGTCGATGTCGGTAAGCTCTGCCATAAAGCTGTCCTTAATAAAGTTTGCGTAATCACGCAGGTACATCACTCTGCCGTATCTTCCGTCCACCTTGAAGTAGTCGGAACGAAACTCAAAGCTGTCGGGAGCGATGGCATCCTTGAAGCTATATCCTCGCCGGTCGTAAAGACTTGCATCGAAGTGAAAATCTTCTTCACTTCCGTAATGGAAGAAATCGAAGAAGATACGGAGCTTTTCTTCTCGCTCCACTTCCTCTATGCGAGAGCCGAGAGAAGCAAACAACGAGGAAAATTCCGCTCCAACTCTGCTGAAATAGCTTCGCGCTTCCTCCGGACTGCTCTTTTCGATCGTGACAGTCAGGTATTTATCTTGCATGATACCGTTAGACTGACCGACATTCTCGGTAAGAATGTGGTTATACTCGGCTCTGTATCTGTCAAGCATATCCCCCTGAAGCTCAAGCAGGCTGTGCTTCTCAAACTTCTGTCGGTTCATACGGCGGTTGTTGATTGTGATCTTGGTATCTGCCTGCGTATCAAAAGAGTTGAGTATCTGTGAATAGGCAAGAAACATCCCCTCTTTATCCTCTCTTGATGCCGTTGCATAATTGATGTCGGTAAAGCGATAGGTTTTGGAATAGAGGTTTCTACCAACAAGGCAGATACCGTCCTCATAAATATCCTGCAAAGGGATAGCCTGCTCTACCGTTGCCGGCACTGCATCCTCGGGGATGCTTTTCTTTTTGTTTGTAAAAATGCTCACGCTTTTTCTCCCTTCTTTATGAGTTTGTTTTCGCCCTTAAAGACAAGCTTTCGGGGCATGAGTATTTCGCTTCTTATCCATGCCTTTGCGATCTTCTCTGCGGTCATTCCGTTATACTTGATGAAGCCGAGAGCCGCAAAGGGTGCGGCTCCGAGCATACATACCCAAGATAAGGTTTCTGTACCCATAAAAGAACGGCAACCGAAATAAATTCCGACTGCCGAAGCACATGCAAGAATAGCGAAAATGAACTGTCTTACGGATAGACCGAAAAACATTGTTTCGTTGTATTCTTTGATTTCTTGATTGATCTTGATTTCCATAGAATCTCCTTATACACCCATCATTTTGTTTACAACTTGGTCGGACAGCTTGATGGTGCCGACGAGCACAAGCATATTAAAGAGTATCTCGCCGATATACGACCACACTTGAGAGATTGCCGAAGCACTTGCATTGACCGATGGCATTGTCGTCGCAAATTTGGAGTAAATGATACACGCAAGCACGATGATAGCACCCTCAAGACATACTGCTATGAAGGACTTTATGAAGCTCTTTCCGACCTGACTTGTTTCCTCTCCTGCAAAGCTCGACAAAGGCACCGGGGCAATAGCCACATACATATAGAGCTTAAAGAATCGCCCGTAAACGGTCAGAATCATTATGAACGAGAGTACCCATACAAGTAAACTGCCGATGAGAGTTACAGCCCACAAGGGTATGCTTTCCCAAAATCCGCAATTCTCTATTGTCTGTACCATACTCGGCGGTATGACCATGCCGCCATTACCCGTTACACCCGATGATACCATGATTTTTGAGATTATGCCTTGCACGACCTTAAATACTGCAAGCATCAGATCAAGTCCCCATGTTACCGCCGCTTTTGCAAGAACAAAGCGAATAAAGAGCTTGAGAGCTTGTTCGGGTCGCTTCACCTCTTGCACGGAATTATAGTGCTTCATTATGCCCATCAGGAAGAACAGTACCAATAAAGCATAGCCGATAGCTTTGAGTGCTCCATTGATGCCCACCATTACATTCCAGATAGCTCCGCCCTTAAATTCTTCAGGCGACTGCGAAAGCAGCCGCCATATCTCAGCGAATTTGTCGTTCCAAGTGTCAATTGCATTTTGGATGTTTTCTACTACCCAATTATTTGACACTTAATCACCTTCTCTCTGTGAGAATGAATTAGCCCGTGATAAGTGTCAGAATCTCTTTTGCAAAAGTAATTACAACACCGCCCGCAAGCGTCAAAAATCCGTTGGCTCTCTGAGACGGATCATGAGACTTGAGAGAAAGACCAATCTGTACCACTGCAAAGCCAAGCATGATCATACCGACTGCACGGACAAGTCCGAACATGAAGTCGGAAAGGTTATTTACAACGGTAATGGGATCATCCTCTGCTGCAAAGCAAGTTACGGTGCAGAGTGTCATCATGGTAATCATCATAACGACGTAAATCCAAATCGACAGCGCTCTCTTTGCCTTCTTCGGCATGGGCTTCTTGATATTCTTTGTGTTCTTCATTCTTTTTTCTCCTTTTCTGAATCTTTTTTGATTTTTTCAAGGTGCATGGCGAACTCAAATTCGTCAAGCACGATAACTTCTTGGCTTTGTCTGCCTGCGTACATGGTTTCGACCTCTTTTGTAATGTCGAATACCTCTTTGGATACTCCGTGCGCCCACGGGTTGCCCTCAAGTTCTCCGAAGCCGTGAACATATGCGGGAGCGCCGCCGTCCTTTGAAAGTTCCACATTGGGATGCTTAAGGATATCATACTTATAATCGAGGACAGGGCGTTCGCCCCGGATAAAGGCGATACAATACTTGTTATCGAGCATACGCACTTCATCAGGTGTCATCAGCTCTCTGCCGGACAGCTGAAAGTTGGTCGAGAAGTTTCCTCTCATACCGTCGCTTCTGCCGTAGGTGTTGGTATCAATGGTGGCTTTGCCAAGCTGTTCGGAAATATATTTGTGAGTAGACTGCTCGTTACCGCCGAGATATACAAGCTCGTCGCAGTTACCGACGATACTCTCCCATTGCTTTTCAAAGAGCGCCTTGAGCTGAGCCAAGTTCTGCAAAATGATACTTACAGACACACCTCTTGAGCGCATAACCGACAGAATCTTGTCGAAGTCATCGGGTAGCGAAACATTGGCGAACTCGTCCATCAGAAAATGCACATGGACCGGCAATGAGCCTCCGTAATCATGGTCGGCTACATAGAATAGCTGTTGGAACAACTGCGTGTAAAGAATGGATACAAGGAAGTTAAACGAGGTGTCGTTATCCGGGATAAGGGCAAATAAAGCCGTTTTCTCTTTACCGAGCATATCAAGCTCCAATTCATCGGTTACGGTCATCGCCGCAAGGCTTTCAAGGTTGAACTTTTCAAGTCTTGCCGCCAGCGTGATTTGAATGGATTTCAATGTTTTCGCCGCACCGCTTCGATACTCGTTGTAATACTTTACTGCAATATGGTAGGGGTCTTTCCTTTCCAGCTCCCCAAAAAGCAAGTCAAGAACGCTGTCCCTCTTATCCCGTTCCTCATCAACATCACCCTCACGCAGAAGCTCCGTAACCATTGTAAAGTTCTGCTCATAGGGCGGGGCTTCATAGTGAAGATAATAAATGAGCGCCGACAAAAGCATACTTGCCGCATTGTCCCAGAAAGGGTCCTGCGTCTGTGAGCCTTTGGGCGTCGTAGACTTAAAGAGGTTTGTTACAAGTCTTTGCACATCGTTATCCGACCGGATATAGGCAAAAGGATTGTAACAGTCGGACTTTTCCATATTGATGAGGTCAAGGACTTTCACCTGATACCCTTTCTTTTTGAGCAGTCCGCCCGTGTCCCTCAAAATCTTTTGCGATAGGTAATCCTTTGAAGTAATCTCCGGATTTTCCCCCGCTTAGCACCGTGCGTGATAGTTTCCCATCACACGGCGCCCCATCAATATTTACCTATTTTATATTTTACAATTTCCAGCCAACAACCTAAGTTTATTAAGCCGTGTCCAGTTAACATCGACATTGTTCAGCATTTCTTTGTACTTTTCTATGGCTTCTGGAGTGGTTGCGTGAATCAGCTTGTGAACGGTATAGGTGACTAAAACGAGATTTTCGTAGTTGTCCTTACCGCCAAGTTCAATAGGGGTGATATGATGAACTTCCATGTCCTTCGTTTCCAGTGGCTCATGCGTTATAGCACATTTGCCCCTTTGAGCTACATACATTGAAATTCTGTTGTCATTAAGCTCTACGCTTCTTCCCTTAATCGGATTCCCCATCAAATATTGTAATATTTGAGGGCTGACTGATTTTTGCATTTCGTGTATTTTTCTTCGCCCCTCTTGTGTGTAATTACAAATTGACTGTGTAAAACACATTGGCGGCGAGGTCTTTACACCATTAACGGGGTATAGTGCCATTTTCTCAACATAGAACACCTTTCCCGTGAACTCACCGTAGAAGTTTTGAAATGCTTTGCTCTTTGAGCCTGTCTTTGTTCTGTGTGTTTTCGTTCTGCATAAGAGTGTCTTTCTGACATCGAAGGCTATGCGGTCAAAATCGACGTAAACATTGGTTGCGATTTTGAAGTAATTGTGCAATCCAAGAATTGTTGCGTTGAATCTCATAACGCTCCATTGATTGGGTTCTTTTCTGATTTGTGCAATTGCTTCTCTGATTTTTGATTTACAGTTGTCCTTTGCCTTGTCCGCCATGTGTGATTTCAGTATCCATTTTCCACTTTTCTTACGTAGTTTGAGTTTGAAGCCCAGAAAGTCGGAGTAGTTCTTCTTCAGATTAACTACTTTTGATTTTTCAGGGCTAATGTCAAGCATCAATCGCTCCTTTAACCATCGTTTCACGGCAATGAAGACCTTGTCTGCTTCGCTTCGGGTTTTACAGAAAATCTTGAAGTCATCTGCATATCGGACAATATAAATCTTCTTCAAAGTTCCGTTTCCCTTGTAGTTTGGGCGACTAAGATATCTCTTCCGAACAGGAGAGGTATCCCATTGGCTTGCAATCCACCAATCAAGTTCATTTAAGACCACATTTGCATATAGCGGACTTACAAGCCCACCCTGTGGAATGCCTCTGTCGGGTATCCCTATGCCTTTAATCGGTGCTTTTAATGATTTGGATATGATAGACAATAGCTCTTTATCCTGTATCCCTAATGTCCACAATTGTTTGAGCAGTTTCCCATGATTTACATTGTCAAAGAAGCCTTTGATGTCAACATCCACTACAAAATGGTAATCGTTTAAATTGACCAGAAACATTGCTCTTGCTATGGCATGGTGAGTGCTTCGGTTTGGTCTGAAGCCATAACTGTGGGAGTAAAACTTTGCCTCACAGATAGGTTCAAGAACCTGCTTTATGCACTGTTGGATAAGCCTGTCCTCAATGGTCGGAATTCCAAGTGGTCTTGTTCTTCCGTCGGGTTTGGGAATCTCAACTCTCCTTACTGCATGAGGGGTAAAATTTTCAAGTCTGTGTATTACATAATCGACCAGCTTTTGCGGTTCTTTCTCTCCGAGGTTTACAATCGTTGAACTGTTAACACCTCTTGTGTGACTGCCGCTGTTCTTTTTGATGTTTCTGTAAGCAAGCATGATGTTTTGTTTACTTATTATCAAAGGCATCAAATCCTTGAAAACTGTATTGCTTTTGCTCTTTTCATACAGTGTATCGAATTGATTCTGAATACTGTAATATTCATTATTTCGTAGCTTTTGCTTTTTCTTGGGTTTGTTGGTTGTCATAAGTCGGCATCCTCCGTTATGGGTATTTGCCTCTCTTAGTCTTACTCGAACCTTATACAAAACGTTTGTTTTGAATTATAAAACTATTTTTACTGTAAATATTGACTGGTGGCTATCCCTCTGCAGGTTTATTGCCTGCTTCATTGGTACTGTGCCACCACATTCACCAACATAAAGATAACTTATAGTTCTACTTTTCGTTATCACCGCTTCATTGACTTCAAGTTCTCAGCGTTGTTGGCTTACCACGTTTCGACTGTTCTATCATTTCAAATATCTTTAGGTTTTCTCTATAAGCCTGTCTGCTTTCCACCGCCTGTAACGATGCAAGGACTTTCATAAGGGGCGAGTTTTACTCATCCTCACAGACCTCTCACGAAGGAGAGATTAGCCTGTTAGACTAATACCCTATATAGACCCGTACAATCGAGAATTCGCCTTCCGATGTTGTTGACATAGGAATTCTAACCATGGATATTTATTGACTCCCGACCTATCGTACACTCAACCGCCTCCGGTTCGCCGTTCCTGTTCCGCTGGTATGCGTCTTTAGGGTGTACTCTCAGCCGACTTCACCGAGCTTATAACAGTTTGCTTCTTGAACAGTAAACTGCCATTCGGAGTATCAGAGCAGGCGTTTCGGGACGTTACTCCGTCATTCCACCTGTCGAACAATCAATTCTGTAAAACCTTTTTTCCATAGCTCCTTTCAATCTATTCATTTATTGGCTTCACGCCTGACTTTTTCAGTCAGGAACGTGTCGCACCACCCTTTGGATCAAGCACAACAAAAGAGGTATTGGCTTGCATGATATTCGGTTTTGCGTAAAATCTTGTCTTGCCTGCACCCGAGCCGCCGATGATCAGCGTGTTCAGGTTTCTTCTGTGAGAATGAGCATCATATCCGACTGCTACGTTCTGTGTAAGAAGCTTATTGCTTTCCGGTGGCTGTTGTCGGTACCGCTTATCTATTTCTTTCTTATCACCCCATCTGGCGGAACCGTGTTCTTCCCTGCGTCGGTAGTTCGGTTTGGTATAATGGTATATCACAAGAGCAAACACATAAATACCCGACAATATGAGCACACAAGGCAAGGTACTGCCGCACCAAACGAGCCTGAACGGATGTGTCATTGCTTCTCCGAGCTTTGGAATCATTTCCACAAGACCGCCGCCGAAGCAGGGTGCAATAAGGACTGATAACCATATAACGGCCATCAGTCCTACTGCTGAAAAAATCAGGGTGAGTTTTTTCGTGTTTTTGCTCTCCATCATCTGCTGTCTCTTGCGCCAGACTTTCGTCCCCTGACAATAACGGGAGCATCAATGACCTTGAGAAGCAAGTCGCTGACATCCTCCGGCTCTCGGTTTTCCTCGATCAGGTCGTTTCTTCGGTCAGCAAGCGCTTCGATCATCACGCGGTATTCATAGTCGTCAAGCTCCACGACTTTTCTTTCATTCTTTCCCATTAGCGTTCCTCCTTACCGGCTGTACCTTTTTCGACGCTATCATGAGCCTTTGTGTCAGTGGACTTGTTCTGTTCTTTTGGGCGAAAAAGCACCTCAGCAACTCTGCCATCAATGGCTTTGGCGGTTGTAAGAAGGTCTGCCACCTCTCCCTTGAACTCATCGGCATCCATGCTTTCATAAGCGGCAGGGATGCTCTGAATTGATATATTATCGGTTGAGATACCGTATTTCTCGGTAAGAAGGTAGGCGATACACCTTGCCTTAAACTCATAATCTGCCACACGGGATGTTTCGTCCCCACCGCAGAAGGTGGCGAGAGCCGCCGCATTGAGTACCGTGGGAACAAGCTCATCAAGGGGCATACCGTACTTACAACGGATCTCGTTCTTGTCCTTGATATACGCCGCACCTTCAGGATTGCTCTGCGGAAAGTCCGCATCGACTACGACCTTTGCGGGACAAGCATGAACAAGACCTCTTACGAGTGTCTTTTCGTCATACTTGGGAGCAGGCGCCGCCTGCCCGTCAACGATATCGAGAACATCGAACTTGCCTTCGGGGTCATAACCAACACGGGTTTTCCCCTCGCTGTCGGTGTATTCCTTTTTCTTTAAGACATACACCTGAGTAGCTCCCTTCTTGACGATTTTCTCTTTCTGCTTCCATTCATCATAAGTGCGAAGCTCGGTAGCCTTCGGGTTCTGTGCATAGATCAGCATAATATTCCCCACCGAGTTGCGAAGGAAACGGCTTGCCGTATCCAGCATAGCTACAAATGCTTTGCGGTCGCAAGCAATATCCGAATATGCCTTTGCAGACAGTTCATTCAGTTTGGCTCTGCGTTCACGCATCACTTCACCGTAGCTTTTCTTTGTGTCCTTCGGCTCGATGGCATCTTTGATAGTCTTTTCAAATTCACTCATAAAACTTTCCTTTCTTATCTGTTATCTGCTTTCATTGGATTTCGGAGTTGGAGCTTTGATAGATTCCTTTACGGGAGCATTCTTGCTTGCCGCTTCTCGCTCCTTTTTGATACGGGCAATCTTGTCACGAACCGACTCTCTTTCACCATACTCAGACGGGGAAACCGATTCGTTTTCTTTGTTTGATTCGTTCGATGTTGGCTCGGACAGACTGTCGCTCTCCGTCGGCGCTTTCTCCTTTATCCCCGATGCGGAAGGAACTGGTTCGCGGCTTAGGTCGTCCGTCCGAGCCGACGTGGGGTTTGCGTAAGAACGCGCCTCCTTTTGGATCGGCTTTTCGGAAAGAAGCTTTTCAGCCACACCTTCCTCATATTCCTCCTCAGTCTGTTCAGGTACGGGAGGGTCCTGACATTCATTCTTGGTCGTCTTTTCTCCTTCCTTTTCCTCATCGGCTCTACTTACTTTACTGCTTTCGCCATTCTGCTCCCTCTTGGCTTTCTCTTTGAGAAGCTCTGCCTTGAGCGTTGCCGTGTCGATTTTTGTGAGACTGAAACGGTCAGCTATACGGTTGATCTTGGACTCGTCGTCGGCACGGACAAGAACATCGAATACATCCCCCGTCTTGTCCTTCTCCTTGAGAATGGTATAGAGAATGCCGTACTGCTTGGCAACCTCCTTGAATTTGTCCATATCCTTTGCGGAGAAGGTATAGACCTTGAGGGGCTTGCCGGAACGAAGCATATTGTTCAGTCGTTCGGCACCTCTCGTTTTGTTTTGCTCCTTGGACATCGCATAGAGCATAACACCGAGGTTTTTTGCTCCCGTGCCTGCCAAGCGAATTGCCCACTCCGCTCCTTCCAATGTGATTTTTACTACCTGATCGGCAGCGTCAGCGTTTGGATTCATACTTTTCGTTCTCCTTGTGTTGTAATTCTTTTTGTCTTTCGGGTTCTTCTATAAGACGAACCACTTCTTCGATACCCGCACTTCTGAAGGTAATATCCTGACACAAGTCCTGCTCCCTTTGCAGCTTACGGATGTCTGCACTAATCACTTTGATTTGTGCCTTGAGGTATTCCTGCTCCGTTCCCTCTGCGGTTCGCCGCAAGGTATTACGAAGGCTTCTTCGCTCTTTCCTTTTTTCCTCAAGTTCCATACTGACTGAATGGTAATGCTCTCTGAGCTGTTCCATATTCTCAATACCGTACTTGCCCATCATCGCTGCTTCTTCGGACAGCTTCTGCACTCGCATTTTATCTTCCTTGAGATAATCGCAAGCAACTGTGCTCTGCGGTCTTTCTTTGGGATAGATACCGAGCAGAAAGCAGTAATGAACATAAAGCCCGTGAAGCGAGGTCGGAGCCTTTCCGTGCGGCTTGTAAATCTTATAGTTATACGCTTGAGGATTGTACCATTGAGCCTTGATACGATACTCAATATCTTGTTCGGTATAGCCTTCCCCCAGCGACCGCAGTCTGCGTGGTTTTCGTTTTCCGTTGTTTGGAATGATTCGCATATCCTTCCCTCGTCGCTCTAATCTGTATCCGAGCTGTTCCATCAAATAGGCAAACTCGTCAAAATCTTTGGGAGATGCGGCAATGACAAAGTCAATATCGTGCTTGATAGCGGCATAGACGGTGTACTGTCCCTCCTGCTCCTGGTGGAGTAAGGCAATATAGCGATTGGTTCTCTTGTTCTTCGGGTTCTCTACCACGCTCACGCCGAACTCACGGCAAAGCTTATCCGATTCCTCTCGCATCACGCGGTAGGATTTTTGATTGCAATGGTATCTGCTTCCGTCCATAAAGGAAATGCTGTTGAGAACAAAATGGTTGTGAATCGCTCCCGTATTCACATGGGTGGATACAAGCACCTCAAACTTGTCTCCCCACACTCGCCCCGCAAGCTCAAGTCCGATCTTATGAGCAACTTCAGGTGTAACCTCGCCCGGCTTAAAGGATTGATAGCCGTGCATACACTGAAGTCCCTCGGTCTTGCCAAAGGTTTTCTTGGTCTGCATGAATTGTCTTGCCGCAACACTCGGCTCGTCGGAGCAGTTGACACCCGTAACATAAAGCTGTTTTTCGGTTTTCATTTGGTCGGCGGTGTATTCCATAACCGCACCAACCGAGTCTTCAAACTTATGGTAGGTTGCCGCACTTGCATACGCTCCGTTCCATGTCTTTGCTTTGTTTGCGGTATACTTTGTGACGGTGGAAACACTTCCGTGACACCCCCACATACTTGTTACTGCAATAGCTCACTCACCTTCTTCTTATACCTTCTCGAAGAAAAGGCAGATGTGAACTTATCGTCCATATCAAGCACCGTGTTGTAAAGATCGGAAACCATGACTTCATCAATAAACTTGATTTGAATGGCTTTCAGCAAAAGCTGATGGACATTACTTCCGATGATACGAAGCTCTCTCACGATTTCCCCGTACTCTGCCGGAGGACTCATATAAATATCTGCACCAAGTATTGCTTCCCTGATATATCTCTGTCTTGAGTACGGGAGCTTCTCTACGATGCGGTTGAGCTTTTTCAGTTCATCATCACTTAGCCATAGCGTTATCTGATTGTTTCTTTTTCTCATCTTACCTCCTTATAGAGTAATGACGGGGTTTTAGGGTGCGCCCTAACTTGCCCGATTTTGTATATACAAAATCTATGCTCGTTATGAAGAACAGACACCCAAAACCCCGTCCGTTTTCATGTGTCTTATCGTGAAAAATCCTTGCGGTTTTTCACGGATTTTTCACTCTCCGGAGGAATTTCTTCTGCATAGAAATCCGTATCCTTATGGTCGTCTGCCGTGAGAACAACATCCCCGTTCCAATAGCTTTCTTCGACAATGTCCAATGCGTGGTTCCAGTCCGGGGCATCCACTTCGACCTCTCTTTCAAGCGTCTCGGTAATCGTTACCTTGTACTTTTTCATGCTAATTTCACCTCACTTATCTACCGTCGCCACGGTGATTTTTCTCTTTCTCTGCTTTATACGGAATAGCGGTAATCTCGCCGTTTATGCGTACAAAGTGTTCGGGATTTTCAAACTTTTTGCGGTACTTTTGCAACTGACCGAAGGATAAGCTTTCGTAGTGTTCCCTCTCAAGAGGAGCATTTACGATAAGGAAGTTGCCTGCTATGATGTCGATAATTTCTTTCTCGTCCTGATAGACATAGCACTTTTCAATCTTCCAACCGTTCGTACCTCCGTGTTCATCTTTCATATATCCGTCAAGACGAACACAGAGATCTTCGCCGTCCACCGAGCTTCCGAAGATGGAATAACCGCCCATTCCGTCTTGAAATGCCTTGTTGTTACTCGACACCATATAGGTACGGGCTTCAATTGGATAAGTCTTATCAAAACTGTCCTCGGTAAACACGATATATCCTACAAGTGAACCGCTCTTTTCTCGCTCCGCCGCACGAAGTCTTTTCTTAAGTTCACAGTAAGGAAGCTCCAGCTCATTTTCCTCACGGACTGCACGGTTCAGGGGAAGTCCTTCGAGTTTTCCCTCCTCATTGCATATGATCACAGCATCGTCTGCAAAGCACGGAAACTGTTCAATATCGCCTTCAACCGCCGCTTGAAGCGACCGCAAATCTCTTCCGATTTGCACCTTTTCAGGTTCACAACCGGGCTTGATAAGAAGTGCGGTAATGAAGTTTTCTTTGCTCCTATCGACCGTTTTTGTCGGGTCAAACCCCACCTTTTTGAAGCCAAAGCTATCGCAGAAATAGAATCCGGCTTCTTCTTCCCCGCCGTCCCATACCTGAACGATATCCGAAACGGATAGCGACCTTCCGACATATCCGAGCGGATGGTCAGTGTTGAACATTGTATAGACACCCTCCAGCGTATTGCAGTCAACGTCTCCATCGAAAACCTTGTCGTAGATCTCGCTTTGAATGTCTTTTGTTCCTTGAAATCCTTCGATTGCATCTAAATTTTGATACATGACGCCATGCTTGTCTTTCTCACCGTCAATTTGAAAAATATTGATCTTCACGCTCTTTCATCTCTCCTTTTCTCCACTCGTATTTCCTCTGTTTTCATAACGCACAGATAAGCGTTAAAGTCTTTTTCTCGCGGAGGCGGTACATATTTCACCTCACAGCGACCGGATAATGCCGCTGTAATCCCCTTCGCCGCAAGCCTGCCCGGTGGATCATTGTCAAAGTGCAGAATAACCTTTTTGACACTTGGATTTTGCTTAAGGAAGCGCAACAGCGATGCCGGAACCTTGCTGTTTTCCAAGTCTTTTTTCGGCATATACACACCGGAAACCGACATCATGTTTTCTTCATGAAAGTCCCTTTCACCGCCCTCCATTAATGTGGCAAAAGACATCAGATCAATGGCACATTCAAAGACTCGCACACAGTCTCTCGGTGTGCGACTGACCGTTTGAAACGAATAATCCTTGATACTGCCGTACACTTCTTTCTTGAAGTCCCGACCGTCCGTGGCTCTAACGGAACATTGCTTGTGTGCTCCCTTATCATCGTTCCCGAAGAATAAGCAATATCCCGTTTTGTTTTCCTCTGCAAGCATCCTTTCCCCGATAAAATAGTCAATGACATCATCGGAAATACAGCGCTTCTTCAGATATGCACGGACTGTTTTGCACTCATAGTTGTGAAGAGGAACGCAGAAAATCTTCGGCTCTTCGTTCTTTGAAACAGAAGAAGGCGGAATAAATCCCGCCCTCTTATTCAGAATCTTTACCGCATCTACGAAGTCGACTTTCTCCACCTTTACAAGATAATCCAAAGCAGAAACACCGCCGAACCCCTGCGACCACCAGAACCATTTCCCGTGAGAAAGCTTGAGACTGTCGTGCGTTTTCGTGCAGTAGACACCGTTTCCGAGCTTTACAAGCTCACCCGGACAATAGGTTTGCAGATACGAAAAGGCATCAATTTCTCTTGCCCTTTGGATCTCTTCAGGTGTAACATATCTCACATCAATACCTTTACCTCCTTGTGAAATAGATTTAGCCGCCCCTTTCCTGTGCACCGAAAAGAGGCGGCTATGTATCGGCAGGGCAAATAATTATGCCCTGCTTTTGTTTTACCGTTCATCACGGTCGGAATCGCTTCTTTCCTCGATTTCCTCATCAACTTCGCACTCGGAAGGCAGATTTGCCTTGCCGGATTCTCCACTCGGTTCGGGTGCTTCGTCTGCCAACTCATTTTCTTTCTTGTCCATATTGAGTTCGGAATTGAGGATATCAAGCCTTGCCTGCTTCTCATTCAGCTCTGCTTCACGGGGGAAAGGTTTGAGCAATTCCGCTTTGGCATTCTCCACTTGTTCGTGCAGATTTTGAAGCTCCTCACGGCAATTCCGGAGTCGCAATTCCATTCCCTCAATCTTGTTATCCAGACGGGTAAATATACCGTTTGCATCGTCGCCGAGCAGTACGGTATGACGGAGTTTTCCGACAAGAACAATGAAATATTGCTTCTGCATCGTATCAAAACCAATCTCGGTTTTGAACCCTCGATACTCACCGAGAGGACGAGGTTCGGGATTGGAAATACGCTTGCAAATCTCAAGTATTTGTCTACCTGCTTCTGCCTTTTCGGTGAAGTCTGTGCCCATAATTTTAACCCCTGAGAAGCCTTTCTCATCCCGGTGGGTATTTGCTTTCGCCGTTTCTATATCGACTTCCAAGCCGGAAATACGAGCCTCTACGTCCTTTATATCACGCGGAAAATGCTTGAGCAGTCTGTCTTCCAGCTTGAATTTCTGCGAGTTGTGATCTGCCCGCTGAAGTCTGAGCTTTGCCACATCCGCATCAAGCTGCATCTTCTCTATGATCTTTGGATTTCCGCTTGCAAGAGCCTTGATTTCTGCATAAGACAACGCCGTTTCATCGACATCCTCCGCACTTCGCACAGGAGACTTTGAGGTCATGATCTGAGAGATAAACTTCTGCTTTGACTCAAGAAGCTGATACATGTTGAGTAGGAAAGTGTCGCCTTATGCTCTTTCGAGAACAGGTTTACACAGTCCCCTCTCGGAACCGTGCTTGCACCTCTCGATGCACACGGCTCCCCATTATTGTTTATACTCTTGTAGCTCTATTTCCGTTGTGAATTTTCTTATGGCAATCATGACATACAACAAGAGTTTTTCTTCTTTTGGCTATCATGATTTGTTTCCACAAAGCCTTGCCTTTGAGATCTTTCAACTTTTGAACGTGATGAACTTCATATTGCTCGGCTTCTGTAGTGCCACAAATATCACATTGTTTTGCAGCCAACCTTTTATCAAAGGTTGTTCTTGAATAACGATTTTTGAAGGCAATTGGGGTTATGGTATCCACCATATCTTTTCCGCTTTTACATTTTCTGTAATCGGCAAAATAGACAATTTTTTCACCCGTTTTGGTTTGATACGGTATTCCCCATTTTCCATTGCCATCCTTGTATTTTCTGGTTATCTTTCTGATACTGCTTTGATGCTTGGCGGCAAGTGTTTTCAAGCAACTGTATTCCATCAAATAGGCAAAATAATTTAGTTTATTGAAATTACTCGCCAAAGCGTAATAATTACAAATTCCTCTTAATTCGGCGTTATAGGATGAAACAATTTCAAGCTCTGTGCAGTGCAACATTTCTGTTCGCACTATAGGATAACAGTTGCCGTTTTTGCTTTGCTTTACAAGTTTGTTGTTAAAAAGAAACTTCATGATTTTATCTTCCAGCGGAATGTTAAGTTTAACCATATTATTTAGCGTTCTCTTGATTATTCCGTTGACATTTTTTGTTTGTCCGTTTCTTCTCACTCTTATATCATAGCCTAAAAATCTTGCATGAGTATTGCTGTGGGTAATCAATGTTTTTTCATCACTGAGTTCCATTTTCAGTTTACCTGAAATAAACTCGGAAAGTTTTCGCTTGATTTCTACACAATCAGCTTTACTGCCTTTAACACCGATGAGAAAATCATCTGCATAGCGAACATATTTCATTGTCTTATCCGTTTGGCTTGAAAAAGGAATTTGCAACAACTTCTTTCGCAACTCTCGCTTTTTCTTCACCAACTCTGCTTTCTGTTTCTCATCAGCTTTCTTTATCTGTTGATTGACCTTTTCAATTTGCCACTGCATTTTGGAATATTCGGGAGAATAATCCCTTGTTGCAGGCTTATTGAAACCTTTTGCCATATCCAAGGTAAAGAGGTCAAGCTCATGCAGGTAGATATTTGCAAACATCGGAGATACAATTCCGCCTTGGGGTGTGCCACTGTGTGTCGCATGATATTCCCATTGTTCACAATAGCCCGCCTTGATAATCTTCCAAATCAACTGGATCAATCGAGCGTCTTTGATTTTCTTGCTGATAATTTCAACCAACACTTGATGATTGATGTTGTCAAAACAGCCTTTAATATCCCCCTCCACAAACCAGCGTACACCCGTAAAATCCTTTTTGATTGTACGAATGGCGGTATGACAACTGCGATTCGGTCTGAATCCATGCGAATTGTTTGTGAAAATAGGCTCATACACTGCTTCCAATATCATTTTCAAGACTTCTTGTACCAGTTTATCTGTAAAAGTTGGTATTCCCAAAGGTCGTAATTTCCCGTTGGCTTTTTCGATATAGATTCTACGAGCCGGTGTCGGGCGATAACTTCCGTCTGCTAATGAATCAATGATTTTTTGAATTTTTTCATCACTGAATCCGTCAGCCGTGTCGTTGGTCATGCCGACCGTTCCCGCGCCTCTGTTTGCATACAAATTTTGATAGGCTACATAATACAAATCTTTGCGAAGCATATATCTGAATAACCTTGTAAATACTTCGTCTTTGTTTTTCATAGAGCTTTTCTGAATATTATCCAAAATCTCTGTTGTTGGTTTCATTGAGGTATTCCTCCCTAATCAATTTTGTTTTTGGATTACAATAACTATCTTCCTTCGCCATGTGAATAGCGTTACTATTCTCGGACTACTATGAAGATTCCGTTGCCATGACGGATTTTCAGTGTCATCTTTCTTGCCTTTCGGCTTGAAATTTTTCACCTTTCGGCATTACACATAGCCTTTACAGGCGTTCCGTTTTAGGCAATCCCCAGTTAGCATAGTGAGTGGGTAATGCAGACTTTCGGATATGCTTTCGTTTCGTTACCACAAGTTCTCTTGCATGTCTTATGGATATTTGATAACCGATCATACGCATACTCTATATAACCGAATCCATAATAAAGGTTTCATGCACTTTCCTTTACCCCTTCGAAACGGGAACTTGAAACTCACATTCAACAAGTACAGTTTTATCCTTGTGTCTGCTTAACATTGCGATTCAGTCGTGCCATGTTGCATTAGGCAACTTATCGCTTTTCTGCCGTGCTGTTGTCCCGTGTCAGCTTTCGCCTTTCGGTTAGGCAGATTGTACGTCGTGTTCTTCTCTATTTCACCTCGCTTTCCATCGAACACAACTATTGTGTTATCTACAATACGGTTCCAAAACCGTTTCTCACTACGCCCTATCTGGGCGCACATACGCATCGAAAGTGCCTTCGGTAATATATCGGGAGATATCCACTTCTTCGTTCGTATTACCTTGTCTTACAATGCGCCCGGCTCTCTGCTCAAGGTCGCTCGGTCGCCACGGACAGTCAAGGTCGTGCAATCTTTTGAGTAGCTTTTGTACATTCGTGCCGGCTCCCATTTTGAATGTCGAACCCATGAGTATTCGCACTTGTCCCGCCCTGACCTTTGCGAAAAGCTCTTTCTTTTTGGCATCGGTATCAGCTGTGTGAATAAAGGCAATTTCCTCACGAGGGATACCCATAGCCACAAGTTTATCCCTCATGTCATCATAGACATTGAACTTCCCGTCGCCCTTTGGCGTTGAGAGATCACAGAATACCATCTGTGTCAAACGCTTATCCTTGTTCTGTTCCCATGTGTCGAAAACATTCCTTACACAAGCGTTTACCTTGCTTCCTTCTTCGTCGGGAAGCATGGGGTTTATCAGTCGCTGATCAAGTGCCGCTTTTCGTCCGTCGTTCGTTACCATAAGCATGTTATCCACATTGGATGAAACCATCTTATTGTGGATTTTCTCTGCTCTTTCGGCAAAAGACTCTACCATTTTCTTTTGCGTTTCGGTTGCGGCAACCTTGATGATTTGGTAGTTTGCTTTCGGCACCGGAAGGTTCAGCATATCCGCAGTCTGCACGTCCGCAACCTGCTTGAACATAGCCATCAGTTCGGGGATGTTATAGAATTTCGCAAATCTCGTTTTGGCTCGGTAGCCCGATCCATCAGGGGCAAGTTCGATAGCCGTAACTGTCTCTCCGAAGGTCGATGCCCAGGAGTCGAAAGCGGACAGTCCACGGTATTTCAGCTCGTCATACTGCAAATATCTCTGCATGGTATAAAGCTCGACCATGGAGTTTGAAATAGGCGTACCCGTTGCAAAGATGACACCCTTACCACCTGTTACTTCGTCAAGATAGCGGCACTTCATATACAGATCTGAGGATTTTTGTGCTTCGGTCTGTGCGATTCCTGCCACATTTCTCATCTTGGTGTAGGAAAATAAATTCTTGTAAAAGTGAGCTTCATCGACAAACAAGCGGTCGATACCAAGCTCCTCAAAGTTCACAACATCGTCCTTTCTGCTTTGGTCATTGAGCTTCTTGAGTTTTGTTTCAAGAGACTTCTTGCTTTTCTCAAGCTGTTTTACCGTCACTCGCTCTCCTCGCTGATACTTCAGTTCTGCGATACTGTTTGTCAGTTCTTCGATCTCCGCTTCAAGAGTTCTCTGTTGTCGTTCAATGGAAACGGGTATCTTTTCAAACTGGCTGTGCCCGATAATGACTGCATCATAATCGCCTGTTGCAATTCGTGCACAGAACTTTTTGCGGTTCTTTGTCTCAAAATCCTTCTTGGTGGCAACCAAAATATTTGCCGAAGGATATAGTTGGAGATACTCGCTTGCCCATTGCTCGATAAGGTGATTGGGAACAACAAACATCGACTTATGACACAGCCCGAGACGCTTCATTTCCTGCGCCGCCGCGACCATAGTAAAGGATGTGTGCCATCCCTGCGGCTGCCGCCGCAGGGGAGACACTTTTTGCGATAGGTAACTCTTTGATGTTATCTCTAAGTTTTCCCCCGCCCCAAACCGTGCGTGACAGTTTCCCATCACACGGCTTTCCATCGTCAGCAATTTTTTTTATGATAATCTATACATCAAACAGAATTGCCCCGTTAGAAAACGAGTAAAGGCATCTCTGCCATTTCCCGTAGCTTATTGAGCTTGTCCAATTGCTTTTTGTTGGGCTTGAGTTCATCCAAATATTTCTTTATTGTTCGTTCATTGCTTGAATGGATGAGAATATGAACTACGTCCGAAACAATAATCAGATTTTGATAGCTATCATCTCCGCCGAGCGAAATCGGCTTTTTATGATGACAGTCAATCTGGTTTACATCGAGTTCTATTCCCGATACTGCACATTTGCCTTTTTGAGCAACATAGAGAGCAATCCGATTGTCGTTATACGCAACGCTTTGCTTTCCGCTCGGACAGTTCATAAGGTGATACAACACTTCCATATTGGTATCGGCTAAATTTTTGTGAATTTCCAACCGCCCCTGTGGCGTGTATTTGTTAATTCCACCCTTTTTGTCCATAGGCACTCTGTGCTGTACATAAGCAATGGGAACTACGGCGTGTCCGTTCAGGTATCTCACCTCCCGGCTGGTGCCGTATTTTTCTTTGATATACTTGTTTGTTATCTTGCCTTTCTTTTGCAATCGGTGTTTTAGTCTGTTGTAAAGGCTCTTTTTGACATCAAAAGCGATTTTGTGAATGTCCAAATTCACATGAGTTGCAATGCAATAATAATTGTGAATGCCAATGATATAGGCGTTGTATTTTTGTATAAGCCTATATTCAACACCCTTATCATAGGTTTGCCGTAGCCGACCGATAATCTCTTTGCTCTTATCCCGAATCTTCAACAGTGCCTTATCTTTTATATGGGCTTCAATTACATATCTTGCTTCACCATTTGGCTTTTTACCTTTTTCACGGACTTTCAGTTTGAAGCCGAGAAATTCAGAGTAATGCCTTTTTACATTGACTATTTTTGATTTTTCGGGACTTATCTCAAGTCCCAGCCTGTCAAAAAGCCATTGCTTGGTTGCTTCAAAGAGTTTAACAGCATCGGTACGCTTTTTGCAGAAAATCTTGAAATCATCTGCGTACCGCACTATATAGCATTCTTTGAGATTTGTATATTGCCGTAATGACCGAAAGGTACTGCTTTTGTCGGGTGTCCCGTTTGCATAGATTCGACCGATATAGTTCCGTTTTGTGGGTATTTCTTCCCATTGGCTGACAATCCACCAATCCAATTCGTTTAACACGATATTGGAAAGTAACGGTGAGATGATACCGCCTTGTGGCGTACCCTTTTCAGGAAATCCTATTCCTGCCACCTCTGCTTTCAGCATTACCGAAATGATGGACAGCAGCTTTTTATCCTGAATCCCCAATGACCACATTTGCTTTAACAGCTTGCCGTGATTTACATTGTCAAAGAACGAATGAATATCTATGTCGATGACATAATAACATCCCACATTCTGTATCATCCGTTCTGCCTGTGCAATCGCATTTTCTGCACTGTGGTTAGGTCTGAAGCCATTGCTTCGCTTAAAGAATTTTGCCTCACAAATAGGCTCTAAAATCTGGAGAATACATTGCTGAATCAGCCTATCCATTATGGTGGGAATACCGAGTGGGCGGGTCTTGCCGTTATCCTTCGGTATTTCCACTCTACGGACCGCATTCGGAACATACCAATCCAACTTGCGCTGGACATGAGCTATGAGCTTTTTATCGTTCCATCTATTCAAATCGCTTATTGTCTTGTTATCCACACCTGCCGTTTTACTACCGCTGTTCTTTTTGATGTTTCTATACGCAAGTCTGATGTTTTCAGGCTGTTTTATCAGTTCTACAAGATTGCAGAACCGTTTACCTTTTACACTGTCTGCATATAGTTCATCAAATAGGGGTTGCATATCATAGTATTCGGAGTTGCGGATTTTCTGTTTCTTTAAGGGTTTCTTCTTGTTTGCCAAAGTCAGGTACTCTCCTTTCTTGCGAGAGGATTTCGCTTTTCTTAGTCATACTCGAACCTTTGATTTTGTATAGTTTTCAGTTTATTTACTGCTGACGACTAATGGCTATCCCTCCACCGCGTTTCCGCGGCTTCATCGGTACTGTGCCATCTCTCTCAACCGAATTAAGAACTGTTATTTGTAATTACATTTTCCAGTTCAACACTTCATAGCTTGTAACCGGCTCTGTGTTTCGGTCTTTCCACGTTCCAATATTCCTATCTATCCATATCTGTCCGTAGGTATCCCTCTGAGCCTGTATGCTGGGCGGTGCCTATAACACCGCAAGGACTTTCATAGTAAAAATTCTTACTCATCCTCACATACTTCCG
>DAIOXG010000009.1:0-21613 GCA_036758085.1 Prevotella sp.
CAAATCAGATGAAATTGCTGGCAGCACTTGGCTGCCGTGTGGTTTTTGCCCTTGACAAGGATGTTTGCATCAGGGACGACCACAATATCAAGCGGTTGAAGCAGTTTGTAAACGTTGAATACATTTGGGACAAGGAAGATTTGCTTGGCGATAAGGACAGCCCTGTCGATAGAGGTCAAGATACTTGGAAAAAACTCTACGACGGGAGGCTGTCATGGCGATGAGCAATCAATACACCCTATACCACTTGCATAGTGACCTTTCAAACGGTGTTACCAACATTGACTCCGTTACAAAGTACGGTGAATACATAGAGCGTGCCAAAGAGTGCGGCATGAAAGCAATGGCGTTTACGGAGCATGGCTCTGTTTTTGAGTGGTGGCACAAGAAAAGTGCTATCGAAGCTGCTGGAATGAAGTATATCCACGGCATCGAGGCATATCTTACGCTTAACCTCGACGAAAAAATCAGAGACAACTACCACTGTGTCTTGCTTGCGAAGAACTACGATGGGTTCTTAGAACTCAACAGCCTTGTGTCTAAGAGTTTCTGCAGAACCGACAACCACTTTTACTACGTCCCACGAATCACGTTCAACGAATTGTTTGCGACATCTGACAACATTATCATCACTACGGCTTGTGTCGGTGGCGTTCTCGGAAAAGGTGACGAACAGGTTCAGCAGTATTATCTGGATTTTCTTGAACGAAATAAGCACCGCTGTTTTTTAGAAGTCGGTCACCACATGGATGAGAAGCAGGTCACCTACAACGAAAAACTGTTATTGCTTAGCAAGAGTACCGGTGTCCCTTTGATTGCAGGAACTGATACGCACGTCCTCAATGCAGAGCATGAAAAAGGAAGAAGTATTTTACAGGCATCTAAAAACATTACGTTTGATGGTGAAGAACGTTGGGACTTAAAGTTTAAGACTTACGACGAGTTAGTTGCTGCATATAGAGAGCAAGGGTCGCTTCCAGAAGCAGAATATATGCAAGCCATTGAAAACACCAACGTGATGGCAGATATGGTCGAGTCGTTTGAATTGGATAGAGGGACGAAGTACCCACATATCTACTCTGAACCAGAGAAGACGTTCCACGACAAGATTCAAACAGCGGTTGAGAACCACCCATATGCACTCAAGCATCACACAAAGGAAGAGTTGCAGAAAACCATCGACGAAGAGTTCGATGTTTATAAGGCAACGAAGTCAATTGACTTTATGCTGCTCCAAACTTACTTGCGTGAGTGGGAAAAGCAAAACGGCATCCAGTGCGGCTATGGTCGTGGCTCAGTTTCAGGTAGCATGATTGCGTATCTCTTGGGGATTACGCAGATGGACAGTATGAGGTATGGTTTGAACTTCTTCCGCTTTATGAATCCGTCCCGTGTTACAAATGCTGATATTGACACGGACTATTCTGGCAAGGACAGAGAAACAATTAAGCGGTTCCTGCTTAAAGATAAGATGAATCTGCCGAGTATTCGTTCAGCAGAAATTATTACCTTTAATACCATTGCACTCAAAGGCGCAATCCGCGATGTTTGCCGCGCTCTCTATAAAGACCGCGCAGACATGAACTATCTTCAAGTGGCAAACCACATCTGCAAAGAAGCGGAGCTCCATGAAGATGCTATCCGAAAGAAGTATCCAGATGTCTTCAAGTATGTAGATATCGTTAATGGAACAATCGTCTCCATCGGTACACACCCGAGTGGAGTCCTTATCAGTGACCTGCCTATTGACCAAACGGTTGGTCTGTGCAGTATCTCCACATCCGAGTATCCGGTATCCATGATTAACATGAAAGAGCTGGACGACTTGATGTATGTCAAGCTTGACATCCTTGGCTTGGATAATATCGGTGTCATCAACGATACCTGTAAAATGCTTGGGATTGAGCGCTTGACGCCAGACAACACTGATATGGAGGACATGAATGTGTGGAGAAGTATCCGAGACGATACGACGCTTATCTTCCAATGGGAGTCTGACAGCGCACAACATTATCTAAAGCAATTCATGTCTGATGCCACGCTCGATATTGCCCGGTCAAAGATTCCGAATTTCTCAATGCTAAAGTGGATGTCATTTGGTAACGGCTTGCTCCGACCTGCGTGTGCCAGCTTCCGTGATAGTGTAGCCAAAGGCGAGTTTTACGATAACGGTTTTGACGCACTGAATGAGTTCCTTGCTCCAGAGGCAGGACGAATCGCAATGCAGGAAACCATTATGCAGTTCTTGGTTAAGTTCTGCGGCTACTCAAGCGCGGAATCAGACAACGTCCGCCGAGCGATTGCCAAGAAAAAAGGAACAGAAAAGCTCTTGCCGGAGATTGAAGAACGCTTTGTGGCTTATTGCTCAAAGGCGTACAAGATGAGTGCAGAGCGTTGCGAAGAGGTTATCAAGCCGTTCCTGCAAATCATTCTGGATGCGTCAGCGTATGGCTTCTCGTGGAACCACTCAGACGCTTATTCGTCCATCGGTTATATCTGCGGCTATCTGCGCTACTATTACCCATTGGAGTTCTTAACAGCAGCATTGAATATCTTCGGAGACAATATGGACAAGACTGCTGACATTACAAGCTATGCCCATAAGGTCGGTATTCGAGTTACGTTGCCTAAATGGGGGTTGTCCAGAGGTGAATACTTCTTCGACAGAGAGCGGAAAATCATCGCCAAGGGTCTCACATCAATCAAGTATATGAGTGCTGGTCTTGCCGATGAATTGTATGACCTCGCAGCGAAAAACAAGTATTCCTGCTTTATGGATTTGCTGAAAGACCTCGATGAGAAAACGAGTATTAACTCAAGGCAGCTTGATATTTTGATTAAGCTGGACTTCTTCTCCGATTTCGGCAATCAGCGTGAGTTGCTTCGGATGGTTGACTTGTTCTTCAATACCTTCAAGAGGGGGCAAGCAAAGCAAATCAAAAAGTCTGAAGTTGATGGGACACCGCTCGAAGAAATTGTGAAGCGATATGCGGTCGGTGTTACAAAATCTGGTGGCGAAGCTAAGAGCTATACACTTCTTGATGTGATGTCGATTTTGCGTGGCGCAGAAGACGCGGTGAAAGCAGTTGGCATGGATGACCTCAGCGATATTATCAAAGTCCGTAACTTCTATGATGTGATGGGCTATATCGGGTATGTGTCTGGCAATGAAGCGGACAGACGCAAGCTATACATAACAGATATGAAGCCACTGGTTCGGAGAAGAGATGGTGAGCAATTTGCTTACAGCGTCTTTACGAAATCAATCGGTAGCGGCAAAGAAAGTAGATTCACGTTATTCAACCGTGAGTTTAAGAAAGAGCCGGTTAAAGTCGGTGACATCATTTACTGCAAAGGCTACCAGCGTGATGGTGAGTATTTCAAGCTGACAGCGTATGACAAGGTTCTGTAATTGGAGGTGGAGACATGGAAGTATTAACCGGAGATACATTTGCAGAAGCCCTTTTGTTCTGCTCTCAGCAAGAGAATGTTTCGGTGTGTGTCGTACTTGATAATATGCGTAATACCAAAGAGCTGGTTAAGACTCTTTGGAGGGAAATAGAACTGGGGAATCTTCCGGGATGGGTAATGCAAAGAGGATTTGATGTAGCTTCCTTTTCTAACACATACTCCATTCTAAACACGAAGAAATCATCCGTTCTGTATTTCATTACCGCATATGACACGCAGGAGTTCAAGGGGCGCACATTCAATCGCATCCTATATCTAAGCGACCTGAACGCGGTCATCCTGTCTGAGATTGAACGCTGTGAACAGCCATTGAGGTTTACCGATGGAACATATGGTGGCGAGGAACTGGACAACTTCCTCAGCGGTTTCAAAATCAAACCTGCTGTTTCGGCAGTGAGGGTGATATAAAACACGGATTTTATAAGTGCATGGGAGGTGCAAAGCTTGTCAGACAAACGTGTCTGCAATTATTGCGGCAAGGAGCTCGACCTCTTTGACCTGCAGGAAGATTTCTCTATACATAGACAACATATCGGATACGGAAGTATCCATGACGGAGACAATGTTGATTTACAACTTTGCTGTGACTGCTTCGACAAGATTGTAAGCGAATGCAACGTGTCTCCAATCGAGGAGGTCGATGACGAGTGACGAGGGCAGAGTTTAACAATGCTTTGGAGGAAGCTCTGCAGAAAGCAGCGCGAGCACGAGCTTATACGAGTGGAAGGTATGAAATTGCGTTGATTGTAACGAGAGATGTTTATAGATTTCTCTCTGAGCACGCAGGTGTTACGTTTGACGTTCGCAATACCGACCACGGTATTTATCGTGGATACAGAATTGGCATTGTTAACGAGCAGGGGTACAGCGACATTCTCAAACCGGCTATGCTCGGAATGGAGTATTACAACGGCATGGAAGTAAACGACATTATCGTCGTCGGCGATGAGAACAGACTGTTTCAGCTTGAGAGCAGAGAACCGATTTGCTTCCGGGACATGGGGTTAACCGTCAGTTTTGGGAATGGCGCAAGAGCAACAGCTAATGCAACCGTAACGAATACCGTTGCTAATGCCATCAATGAGACAAATGCGGCGGGGGCAGTAACTGCTGCGGCGGTTAATGCCGCACGTCCAGTAGAAATGAACTATAGAGATGGGCGGTTGTTTGTCGATGGAATCCCGATTGACCTCCAACACGGGGTGCTTGAAATGGAAGACCTTGCGGGAACGACAGCACGACTTAATTGGAATAACATTGGTCGTGCGACGGTTGATTGGCTTGGTGCGGTTCCTGCTGCTACTGTCGAACCTGCACGCCCAGTGCGGGTACAGAGACCAGCACGCCCTATGGCGTCACGAGCAGAAGAACCGCTGAATCCCGGCGATACAAAAATGCTGGATGAGTTCCTTGACAGTTTTGCCATTAAAGAAACTCTCCAGCACGCATAAGAAAAGTAAGAGGCTAAACATACTATGTGGAAGAGCCCAGAGTAAAACACTCTGGAGCTCTTTTTTCGTAGACAGTAGAGAGGTAGAACAATGCGAAAAATTTTCACTATCTTCTTGCTGGTATCTATGATGTGCGTTTCAATCTGCGGATGCAGTAGCGCATCTGCCAGACAAGAGGCACCATTAACCATTGAGGAGAAAACGGAAGTCGATGCGTTGGAAACCGCTATCACAGCGACGGACGCAAACCAGACGATTGAGGAGCCTGAAGAGGATGTAGTGTGCCACACGGAGGAAGTAGACGGTTTCTCTGATGACATTGATTATCTCAGCATAATGAAGCAGAGCTGCTTAAACGGTGATTATGAAGCGGGCTTGGCTGCAGAGAAAGCCAGAAACAAGAAAATTGATGTGCTCGACTTAGACGTGATAAAGGTTTTCTTTGAAGATTTGCTTGAGCTATCAAAGATTCTCACGGATGAATGTGGTGACGAGCGCTTGCCCTTTGAGTGGAAGCTGGCTGTTGGCGAGGTGGTTATCAATAGAGCTGACTCCCCAGAGTTCCCAGATACAATCAAAGAAGTCATCCACGCAGAAGGGCAATATGCTAACGCGAATACAGACTATTTCAAAAACTTGACTCCATTTGAATCCTGCGTTGAAGCAGCAGCTCGCCTTTTAAGCGGCGAACGTGTTTTGAATGAACCGTCAGTCGTATTCCAGTCTGGTGGGGTACAAGGTAGCGGCGTTTATCTTGAACTGTACAGCAGCTATTACGGCTATACCTATTTGTGTTATAGCAGTTACCCAGAACTTTACGGAGGTTAAGTAACGAATGGGAAAAGTAATTGTTCAAGATTATACATACAAAAAGCCAATCACGATGATTGGTGTAGAGGCTGGTATCTGCTGGGGGGCAAATACCAGTAATGATGAGAAGAATTATCTCAGAGGCATTGACTGCCTTGAGAGTGGACACGGGAGAACGTTTGAGTTCCCTGATGTGTATTTGACTCTTGAGGGGTATTCGGCACGGGTTATCCGTGAATGGTACACCCATATTGGCGGTCTGCCCACACGCCTTCAGGCGAGTACGCGATATATCGACTACGAACATGGTTTTGGATATGTTACGCCGCCAAGCATCGAAGGCAATCCAGAAGCGAAAAAGGTCTATGAGGATTTGATGGGACATATCAAATCATATTTAGAGAGTCTCGACACTATTGGTGTTCCTCGTGAGGACTCAGCATTAGGGCTTCCGCTTGGCATGGAAACGAAAATTGTGTGTAAGCACAATATGCGCAACCTGATGGATATGTCGCATCAGAGAATGTGTAATCGAGCCTACCATGAATACAGGGGGCTATTCAACGATGTATGCGATGCTTTGGGAAACTACTCGGAGGAATGGGAGTACATCGTAGACCACTATTTCATGCCGAAATGCAAGCTCATGGGTTTTTGCTCAGAGAAAAAGACCTGCGGTATGATGCCGCGCAAACAATGAATGGGGCGCTTACAGTTGTCGTTGTGATTCTTGCGGCTGTATTGCTATTCGGCAATGACGACAACCGACCAAGACCTGCTTAATCTGGAGGTCTTATGAAAAGCAAGATACTGAACCCCAAACGCATGAAACAACTCATCGATTTCAAAGGGCTGGAACTTGATAACGGAATATACCCTACAGATATTGATGGGCTAATTGAGTATCACGACTCAGAATACATACTCCTCGAAGTAAAACACAAGGATGCAAGAGTACCATACGGGCAACGACTTGCTATCCAAAGAATGGTCGATGACTTTACAAAGGCTGGTAAGAAGGCAGTTGCAATTGTTTGTGAGCACAAAGTAGATGATACAGACAAGCCTGTGGTTGCAGCATTTTGCAAGGTCAGAGAGCTGTATTACGGCGGTGAACACAAATGGCGACCGCCAGATTCGCCAACGAATGTTCGACAAGCCATAGATAAATTCCGAAAGTATGCGAAGCAACACAAAGGATGTTGACAGGTGAAAGTTATTACGATTTCTGGTAAAGCCCAAAACGGCAAAGACACCACTGCTGGATTGCTTAAAGCAGCTTTAGAGGCAGACGGATATAAAGTCTTGATTACCCATTACGCAGACCTGCTCAAATATATTTGTAAACAGTTCTTTGGATGGGACGGACAGAAAGATGATGCTGGTCGGCATATTCTTCAATATGTCGGGACGGACATCATTCGGCAGAAACGCCCTGACTATTGGGTAGGGTTTGTTACATCAATTTTGGAGCTATTCCCAAATGAGTGGGACTATGTGCTGATTCCTGATTGCCGATTCCCAAATGAGATTGATTATCTCAAAGAAGCTGGATTGGACACAGTTAATTTGCGTGTTGTCAGAAAAAACTTCAAGAGTCCTCTCACCCCAGAGCAGCAAGCACACCCTTCTGAGACGGCGCTCGACGATGTTGAGCCGGATTATTACATAACGAATAACGGGTCACTGACTGACCTGAAAAGAAACGTCATCGATTGGCTGGTCGAATACCTTGGCTCTCATCAGATGACGATGGATGAGCTATAAGGAGGTTAAATGAAGCATCTGACAATCTTGGTTGACATGGATGACACGATTGAGTCGCTGGCAAGTGCTTGGGTTGATTACCTGAACACCCGCCACGGGACGACTACAAAGCTGACAGACATCGCCAGTTGGGATATTTCTAAGGCGTTCCCGACACTCACGAATGAACAGGTGTACGCACCACTGTTCGAGGATGATTTCTGGGATTGGGTTAAACCAATTGATGGGGCATCAGAGGTTTTGCAAAAGCTTATTGCAGATGGGCATAAGGTCTTGATTGTAACCACATCGAACTACCATACGCTCGCATCAAAAATGGAGCGGGTATTATTCAAATACTTCCCGTTCCTAACATGGAACGATGTCATTATCACTTCCCACAAACAGCTTTTGAATGGTGATGTCCTCATCGATGATGGTATTCACAATCTTGAGGGTGGGAACTATTTCAAAATCCTTATGACTGCGCATCACAATAAAAAATATGATGCAGAAGCCAATGGGATGCTCCGTGTGGGAACGTGGGCTGAGGTCTATTCAGCGATTACGGCTCTTGCAGAGGAAGATGACCTTAAAGGTTGGGAGGAGGTGCCAATGGAAATTACTTTGTACTCAACAGGATGTCCAAAGTGCAAGGTTTTGAAGAAAAAGCTGGAAGAAAAGGGTATCAAGTACACAGAGAACAATTCTGTGGATGAGATGCTGTCACTTGGAATCAGTCAGGTGCCCGTTCTTAGTGTGAACAATGAATTGCTTGACTTCTCGACAGCAAACAACTGGGTGAACCAACAATAAGGAGCGCTCTGTGAAATGAATAACGTAGACAGACAATATGTTGGTTACATTTATCTTACCACGAACCTGCTCAATGGGAAAATATATGTTGGTATGCACCGGGTTAGAAACGACCAAAAGGATGATTCCTATATCGGGTCTGGAGTTGCGCTAAAACGTGCGGTTGCAAAGTATGGCTCGGAGAACTTTAGCAATGTGGTACTTGAATGGTGTGAAAGTGAAGAAAAGCTTATACTCCAAGAAAAGTTCTGGATAAAACAATTGAACTCACAGGATAAAAATACTGGTTATAACATGAAAGACGGCGGAATCGGTGGGTTCAATATCGATGTGTCTGGAGCAAATAACCCAATGTTTGGAATCCATCGATATGGAGAGGACAATCCCAACTACGGTAATCACAGGACAGAAGCGTCCAGATTACAGCAAAGTAACAGCATAACTCAAAACGGAGGTCATCACGGAGAGAAGAACCCCATGTTTGGTCGTTCACATAGCGATGAGGCAAAGAAAAAGATGTCTGAACGCCATAAGACGGTAAAGCCTTTACAAGGAAGACGAGGCGATAAGCACCCCTCGTTTGGATTCAAGTGGTGGTGCGATGGTGTCAATCCTCCGATAAAATCCAAAACAAGTCCGGGCGAGCAGTATCACAGAGGGAGAATTTAATAATGAACATTAACTTCAAATTAACCACAGATTTTGAGCGCACGATGTCAGCGCTCAAAGAAAAGTACGGAACAGACTTTGATTTCCTCAATGGATTCCACGACACTCAGATTAACTTTTCTGATTTTATCGATGGGTTTGTTGACAAAAATGTGGCGGATGTAACCATTGACGCAAATGCCAATGCGTCAAATAAGGATATCCGTAGCCTGCTGAATGAAAAGGGAAAGTCTCTGGATAAGCTGTTTGCTTTCAATAAGATTTTCTATGAGATGAAGAAACGCTACAACCTGAAGACGGCCCGCGAATGGCTTGAAACAGAGTATAACGGCGGGTTTTATCTGCATGATGCGCCTACTTCTACATACCTGCCTTACTGCTATGCCTATGACCTGACCAGACTGGCAACCGAGGGGCTGTTCTTCCTTAAAAACTATAACAATCAAGCCCCAAAGCACCTCACAACATTCATGGATGACGTGATTGAGTATATCAGCTATATGAGCAACCGCAGTTCCGGCGCTGTAGGCATCCCCAACGTCCTTATCTGGACGTATTACTTCTGGAAAAAGGACTGTGAGAGCGGTCACTTCATTAAGAACCCCGAATACTACATCAAGCAGTGCTTCCAGAAGTTTATCTACCGTCTGAACCAGCCGTTTATGCGCATCGACCAGACTGCTTTTGTTAATGTGTCAATTTTTGACCGTAATTACATTGAAGCGCTGTTCGGCGGCGTGCAGTATCCTGATGGAACATATGTGATTGACTGTGTTGAAGAGCTGATTGAGCATCAAAAGCTCTTTATGGAGGTCGTTTCGCAAATCAGAAGCGAGAATATGTTTACATTCCCAGTGCTGACATACAGCTTGCTTTACCGCGATGGCAAATTTGTCGATGAAGAGTTCGCCAGATGGTGCTCCGACCACAATGTGACGTGGAATGACAGCAATTTCTTCATCAGCGGCGATGTGAACACGTTGAGTAACTGCTGCCGCCTGCTGTCCGATACTTCAAAACTCAATGCATTTATCAATTCGATTGGCGGTACGGCGCTCTCCATCGGTTCTGTAAAGGTCAACACAATTAACCTCATGCGGATTGCGCTGGAAACTGAGTGCGACGAGAAAAAGTATCTTGCTCTGCTCAAAAAGCGTGCTCTGCTTTGCTGTAAGACTCTTGATACTGTGCGCCACATCATTGCGCGTAATGTGGAAAAGGGTCTGCTTCCCAACTATCAGGACGGTGCAGTTGAGATGGATAAGCAGTATTGCACAATGGGTATTCTTGGCCTGTATGAAGTTATTGAAGCCTTCGGGTATACCAATACCGACGAATTTGGGTATGTAAGCTATACAGATGCAGGAATTGCGTTTGCAAGTAGAATCTTCGAGGTACTCAACGAGGCCAAGGATTCTTTTACAGACGAGTATTCCTTCAACATTGAAAGTGTGCCTAAAACGAGTGGGCACAAGGCAGCATAATCCATAATCTGCCAAGCAAAATTTCCTCTAATTGACTTGAAGTTCCAGAGATGGATAACAAGGGGCAAGTCTTAGGACAGCCTGAACGACTAAATGAGGGAACCCCATCGATTTTGTATGGGGGTGCGATAGTCTGAACTCGCACTATAATCTAAAAATGAAATGCGAGAGTTGTGGTCGGGTGTAAAGACACCCATAGAAGAACCATGACCGCCAACCTTAATACTGCTATAATATAATGAAGGGAGGGATAACCATGAAAAAAGATATAAAAAATGCCAATGGTAAAATTATTGGATACATAGAAGAAGATAGTGGCGGAATGTCCATTCACAATGGCAGCAAACCAATATTGAACATTAAAAATGAAGAACATATTCGGCGCATTCAGCAGAAAGACCTGTCCTTTGTCGTTGAACTCTATGATGACTACACAATGACCATAGCAGAGATTGCTGCGCTATATCGTGAACCATATTTCCGTATGTCAAGCATAATCAAAACATTGCCAGTGAAAACAGAGCAGAAGAGTGGACGCAGAAATTCGTCATATGGACTTGCTTTTTCTGAGGAGCGCCTGAAACATATGTCTGATGCCCAAATAGGACATGCTTCAACATCCACCTATATCAGAACACCAGAAATACGAGAGAAAATCTCAAAAAAACTTAAAGAGGGATATAGGTCTGGAAGAATTGCTCAAGACCCAGCAATGAAGTCCAAGGCGTGGGCAGAAGGTAAATATGCACACGCAAAAATGGGGCGAGGCATTCAGGGATTTTTTCACTCTATCAAGATGAATAAGGATATGTATTTTCGCAGTCTGATGGAGTTGAATTTTCTGATTATTATTGAAAATTCCGACGATGTTGTTGCATATCAGACAGAACCGTTCCAAATTAAACTCCCTCACGGGGCGCATTATACACCAGATGTTTTGATAAACGGCAAAATAATTGTTGAACTAAAGCCCAAAGGTTTTTACAAATATACAGACATGAGCAGGTTTTGTCTTGAGATGGCAGGTCTTAACAATTACTGCAATAAAAACAATATGGGGTATGTTGTGGTGTATGATGCTGATATTGGATTTAAGTCAAGGGAATATAGGAAATATATTCGGAATCATCCTGAAATCATTGAGCAGTATGATATCAGGTTCAAAAAAGAACTATAAGGTTGGTCATAAAAGTAACAGATTGGCCGAAAGAGCCGCCGTTATTCTCTGCCAGAAGGATAATGTTTTATACGATTTGAATGAGAAGCAGTTGTATTCGAACCAGTGGATTCCTCTGTCTGCAAAATGTACTATTCAGGAAAAGCTGCGCCTGTGCTCTATTTTGGATGAGAAGTGTTCCGGCGGCAGTATTGCTCATATCAATCTGGAGTCGAATTTCCCCAATACGGATATGGCATGGGAGATGCTCAACAAGATTGCACAGTCCGGCGTTATCTACTTTGCATTTAACACCCGCATCAACGAGTGCAAAAACCATCACGGGTTTGTTGGAACCGACCACTGCCCGGTGTGTGGTGAGCCGGTCTTTGATACATACCAAAGAATCGTCGGCTATTTGGTTCCCTCCAGAGCATACTCCAAAGAGCGCTTTGCAGAGTTCAACACAAGACAGTGGTACAGCTATGCGGAGGCTATGAGCGAATGAGAGTAAAGACAATCGTGGATGAAGACTTCACCAATTATAAAAAGCCAGCGATGTTCATTGGAACAATTTCTTGTGGCGGTAAATGCTGTATTGAAGCAGGTATCCCGTTGTCGGTCTGTCAAAATGATGGGTGGCGTGCAAGCGCCCCCATCAGTATTGACGACGAGCAACTGTGCCTCCGGTATCTGAATAATCCGCTTACGGAATCAATCGTGTTTGGTGGGCTTGAACCGCTTGAACAATTTGATGAGCTGTGTTCGTTCCTTGAGGTTCTTCGCGGTCAATTCCAGTGCAAAGACGACGTGGTCATTTATACGGGTTACTATTTTGAAGAAGTCCCTGAATGGATTCAGCAGCTTGCCACTTATGGAAATGTGATTGTGAAGTTTGGACGATACATCCCGAATCAAAAACACATATTTGATGAAGTGCTTGGCGTCGAGCTCGCTTCTGATAATCAATACGCAGAACGATTCGGCAGTTAAACATATTGGAGAAGACATCAATGAAAATCAACATCAATCCAGACAAAGAGTTCGTTAACGATATGCGCAAAGCATTGAAAGACAATAATGGTTTCTGCCCATGCTCCCTCGAAAAGAACGAGGATACAAAGTGTATGTGCAAGGAGTTCAGAGAGATGGCAAGTGGAACCTGCCACTGCGGTCTCTACACAAAAACGGAATAAAGAGAGGATTAACTATGATGACAGCCATGAACAAACTGACAACCACCTACGAGACCACAAGAGAGTTCGATGAGAAAGGCAACGTGACCCACGAGATTCATACGGAAACGAGAGAAGAGCCAGATTGTGCCGGTTACACAGTCACTACTTCCACTACGAGCGACAAGGACATCGCTGAAATGCTCGACGGTCTGATTGAGCTTCAGGAGCCGACACCTTCGCTTCTGGACATTATTACTGGTGCTGCTGGTATTGCATCCATCATCGCTTCCGTTTGTCTGATTGCAAAGACAATCAAGCGCAAATAAGGAGGGCGTATGATTAAACGTACAATTAAGGAAACTGTCCGCGAGTATGACGCAGACGGGAAAGTCGTGAGAGAAACGGTTACTGAGACGACCGAAGATGACGACACCATGTACTTCCCGCCGTTCCAAACCTACCAAGAAACAGTTAAGCCTTGGTGGGGCGAGCCGTCTTGTACTTGCAAAACAAATAGCTAAGGAGGGCACAATGCAGAGAGTTGGAGAATTTGAAAAGGTCAGCTTTGAACAGTTCCGTGACGCAATGAAAGATGAATTTTATAGGGGGCAGGAATTGCCCCCTGCCATCGAAGATGACCTCAGAAAGATGTGGGAGGAAATTGCACTCCCCAGCAGAGCGACGACTGGTTCTGCCGGTTATGACTTTAAGGCACCATTCACCTTTGAGATGCGCCCCGGCGAGACAATGAAGATTCCCACCGGCATCAGAGTGAAGATTGACGAGGGCTGGTGGCTCGGTTGCCTGCCGCGTAGTGGTCTGGGCTTCAAGTTCCGTATGCAGTTTGACAATACGATGGGCGTTATCGACAGCGATTATTACTTCTCTGACAATGAGGGGCACATTTTCGCCAAGATTACAAACGACAGCAAGAGCCAGAAAATTGTGCACGTTGAAGCCGGTAATGGCTTTATGCAGGCAATCTTCATTCCGTATGGGATTACATACTCCGATGATGCAACCGGCGTCAGAAACGGAGGTATTGGCTCCACGGACAGCAAGGCGTAAGAGGAACCACACATGAAAGACTCATCTTCAAAAGGTCTTGGATTGTGCGATGTACTCGCCGTAGTTTTTATCGTTCTGAAGCTGATTGGCGTGATTGATTGGAACTGGTGGTGGGTACTTTCGCCTGTCTGGATTCCGGTTATTATCGTAGTCATTGCTTACATAGTAATCAGTATCGTTGATTAGGTTCCTTATTACTCAAGAGGTAGACATGGGGCTGGCTTTACTGCCAGCCCTTTCTTTTTTTACATACGCGCAGCGCACGAGGAGGCGAGATTATTAACACCCTGCAAATCCCATTTTGGGAAAGGTACACACTGACAATTCAGGAGGCATCACAATACTTCCGCATCGGAGAAACTAAGCTGCGTAAGATTGTCAGCGAAAACAAAGACGCTGATTTTGTTCTTTGGAATGGCACACGCCCACAGATTAAACGTACAAAATTCAAGCGATTTGTTGACCAACTCAACCTTATATGACATCTAACTTGAAAGTGAATCCAGACTATGGTATATTGAGAATGCCATGTTGATATTCATTTTCAGACAAAAGGAGTAGCCATGCCTGAAAAAAGAAAAGACAACAAAGGCAGAGTTCTGAGAGAAGGTGAGGTGCAGAGAAGCGACGGGAAGTATATGTACCGCTATACTGATTCTGGTGGAGTACGCCGAGCGATTTATAGCTGGAAGCTTGTAGAGTCAGATAAAGCGCCTGATGGTAAGCGTAGCACAGAACCATTAAGGACTCAGATAAAACGAATCCAAAGGGATATTGATGACGGCATCAGCTCCCATACGGCGTACAGGATGACGCTGAACAGCTTTTATGACGCCTACATTGAAACTAAGTACGAGCTTAAAGCATCTACAAGAACCAACTATAAGTATATGTACAGGAAGTATGTACAGGACGAAATAGGCGCGAAGAACATTGCCGACATCAAGTATAGCGATATCAAGCGGTTCTACATCCACCTCATTAAAGATATTGGATTTAAGCCGAACAGTATGGAGATAATTCATACGATTCTTCATCCGGTCTTTAATGTAGCAGTGAGGGATGGGTTCATAAGAACAAATCCTACCGACGGTGTGATTGCAGAAATCAAGAAGAGCCATAACTGGGAGAAACCAAAGCGTCATGCGTTGACAGAGACACAGCAAAATAGGTTCCTCGATTTTGTTTCCAGTTCGAAAACGTACAAACACTGGATGCCGCTGTTTACGGTCATGCTTGGGACAGGCGCACGCATAGGAGAAATCCTCGGATTGAGATGGGAAGATTGCGACTTCACGCAAAATATTATTGACATTAACCATAATTTGATATATCGTCAACAAGAAAGCGGAAAGATGGAACTTCACATCACCACGCCAAAGACACGAGCTGGCACGCGAATCATTCCAATGTTTTCTGACGTGCGAGCAGCTTTACTCCAGATTCGATTGAAACATATGGAGGAAGGCTTCAACGAGTGCGAGGTTGATGGATACACGAACTTCATTTTTAAGAACCGGTTCGGAGAGATGCTAAATCCACACGTCATCAATAGAGCGCTTGAGAGAATTATTCGTGACTGCAATGCCGAGGAAACAGAGCGTGCAGAGAAAGAACACCGAGAACCAGTTTTACTTCCACACTTCAGCGCACACAATCTCAGACACACATTCTGTACTCGCCTTTGCGAGAACGAAACAAACCTAAAGGTAATCCAAGAGATTATGGGGCATCGAAACATCGAGACAACGATGGATGTCTACAACGAAGCGACCAAGGAAAAGAAGATGTCCAGCTTCGCAAATCTTGAAGGAAAAATCAGAGTGTCCTAAGCTGGGTTTGACACCAGTTTTGACACCAATTGACCGAAAAGTTATAAGAATTTATGAGAACTTACGTTATTGTAAAAGTCCTCAAAACGTTGTGACACAAGGGTTATAAGAACTTATGAGAAGTTACGATGATACCGAGATAATATTCCCCACAATGAAGCCCCAGAGCTAAGAAAGCGTTGTGGCACAACGGTTGTAGGTGATGCAACCTCTGGTTTGACACCACTTTTACACCAATTCACTTTGAATTCAACATGGCTACTAAGGAGTGCCCCGTCTTTGACGGGGTGCTTTCTTTAGCCATTATACATATATCAGCGTAAAAAATAAGGGCAGGTTTGGGAAATCAAAATCCCATTCCTGCCCTTTTCTTTTTAGCAAAATCTGTCCCGAAAAGTATATAGTATTCGTGACACGCGCAAAAAAAATGAGAGCATACCTCAACAGCAGCTCTCATATATCTTGTCTATTTGACATTTTCATCGGAGTTATTTATAATGGTTCTTGTGGAACCCACCGTCCGCGTCGAGTTTCCGGGCTCGTAGCCATGCCCTTCTCCTTTGTAGACGGTGTACGGCTAAAAAGACGGTTGCCTGTCATCCCGCGAGTGCGGAATGGAGGCGTGTATGTAGCCCTCGCGGGAAATTTTTCTCAGGGAGGTGACCATACATAACTCTTCAAGAAGTTTTTTGGATTGCGTCTATCTGCTGGATTCTTATCCAGGCATGGGACAAGTTCCGTAACAGAAAGAAGTGAGCCGTCTGTCGCAAGCAGAGCGGCTCACTGTTGTTTGAGGGTTAAACCCTCTTCCCAGTAAGAATGTATGTTTGTGGCAACCGTCTGGGTTTCCACCGCAGGGGGCGCTTGTTGGTAGCAGGCGTCCCTTGTGTTATTATTATAGACTCTATCATCGGCATTTGTCAAATGAATTTTCTGTTAGCGTTTTCTTTCGGATTTCTCCTACGTCAGCCTGTGGGAACCGCATAACCCTCGGTCAAGCTCCACAAGTGTACGGATGCTGACCCCATCACTTGCTTCAACGCTGCGGCGGGCAGTCCTGCTGCCGCCTTCAAAGAATATTTACACCCACAAAATATTCTCAGATGTTATTTTCCAAATGCGATGATTGCTCCGATAATACCCGACACAAGCAAAGTACAAATGCAAGTGATGATTGCGACCTTGACGCTGTTCACGTTCTTTGCAATCTGCTTGTACGGTTGATTCTCTGTCTCAGTAACTTTCTCAGACAGCTTACACTCGGTTTCCTGCCACGCTTTTGCCTGTGCATCTACCTTGCGATTGGTGTCATCCACCTTGCCTTCGATATTACTGACACGCTGCGCAATGAGCTCGACGGAAGTAGCGATTTTGTAGATAGCCTTCTGCTCGCTCTGAATTTCCTTCAGCTCACCCTCCAAGTTGTCAATTCTGTGCGTATTGGACTTGCATCTCTGCTCGGTCTCAATCAGCATGACGGTCTCTTGCTCAGTCATATGAGAAACCTCCTCTGTTTTATTTGCTCCCTTCATTCGGTTCGACTATGGAGGCAATAGCAGAGTTCTGTTTCAACACGTCTTTCATCTCGCTCAGGGCATCGTCAACGTATTTACTGAAGGTTTCAAATGGCAAGACTTTCGCCAGCCACGGGAAACGCTCGCAGAACTTGTCATAGACGGTGGACAGCTTCAGCTTGCCAGTACCTGAACCGAATTCCTTTTCAGCCAGAACGACAGCCTGCAGGAGCCATCCACGAATCTGCTCGTACTTCTTGTCGGTGGACAGGTTGCGCCAACGCAGGACAGCCATAACGCCGCCAACGATAAACACAATGCCAGTAACAATTACATACCAGTTCTCCACAATAAATTCCATATGCAAACTCCTCTCTAAAAGGTAGTGGGGCGGATTTCAGGTGCCACCCTTCACCTTAGATTGCTGGACTCTCCCAGCTTGGGTCTTCGACGAAGCCTTTTGCCTTTGCGCTTTCGAACGTGATACCACCAGCAGAATGGTCAGATTTACACAGGTTCAAATAAAATGCGCACACCACGCCATGTGCCGACCACGGCAATCCAACCATTGCCCCAATCCACGGCAGCGCTCCGGTATAGTTCCGCTTTACACAATAGAACGCTAAAAGTAACCCACCGACTGTAACAATCCACAGAAGGGAGCGGATATCGTCAATCAGCTTTTTTGAAAAAGCGTCCTGTTTGCTTGCGCGTTTTCTCCTTCGCCTTGCTTGCTGTCTGCTGCCGCTGTATGTAGCCATCACGCTTTACCCATCAGTTTTGCAAAACGATAGAACAAAGCAGCAGCCTGTTCACGGGTAAGCTGGTCAGCCCAAGCATAGTTGGGTTCACCATTCACCTCAGTGCCAGTGCCATTGATGAGACCGTTAGCGATTGCCCACTCACGAGCCTCCTTGCTCCAAGTGCCGCAGTCATTATCCTGCAGCTCTGCGCGGTATTCCTTCATCAGTTCCTTGAACGTATCCAAAGTCATGTCTTCATCCTCCTCTTTACCATCGCTGATTCTCTTTTTGAACTCTTCCCACTGCTTGTCACCGCTTGTTTTGTAATAGGTATTTGTGTCCGCGCAACACCACGGTCTTGGGCAGAGCTTACCAGTTACATCGTAATGACGGATAACATGGTCAGCGGGAATATTGTACTGAGCCATCAGTTTCTTCGTCAGCCACACAAGGTTGTCCACAACCTTCGGCTCGAAGTACCAGTCAGTATCGGACGCGCTGATACTCTTGCGATTGATTTTTGATGGGCGTGCCTCAATACCGATTGAATTGGAATTACGGCACTCTGGGTGCTTATACTTGTTTGCACCGCAGTGCCATGCGATGTCCTTATCGCGGACACAGCGATAGATGGTATCGCCCTCGTCAAGCGCATAATGGGCAGACGCTTGAATGCCCGGTGTCTTGAAATATTCAGAGACGCTCTTTGCAGTTCCGAGTGCACCGAAATAATGGATAACGATGTACTTCGGCGTCATATTGCCTGAACGGAAATTGACCGTAGTCAGGTTGTCAACAATTTTCAATTTGCACCCTCCTTCCTGTTCTGGTGTGTTGATTTGGATTTTTCTGGCGAACTTGTCGTAATAGGCTTGTCCATAGCTGGCTCGTTTTTCTCTGACGCTCTGCCCTTGGTTGGCAGGACGTTCAAATTGGAGAAGAACGGCATCAGAAGCTTCGCGGACGGATGCTGCGCTCTTGAGCGTGCTCAGAAGCCCAGAATAGCCCACAGACAGTTCTTTGAGCAGGAAGTTGAGCTGGGCATCCATGTCTCCCACGGACGCTCCTGAAGCCTTACAGGAGGCAAGGAGAGCATCCTTGCGAGACCAATACGTCCACTGAGCCAATCCGTAACCAGCGCTGTCTTTCACAAAGTTGGAATAACTGCCGCTATCGACGGCGGCAGTATATTCTTCATCAGTCATGCCAAGTTTCTTCTCGTATGTATTTTGGAGGTTCTTGGGATTCAGTCCGCTTTCTGCATAAAGATTGCCCATCAATCCAGAGCAAGCATAATCGTTTAATCCTTTTTCTTTTAGGAAACACCATATCTTTTTTGCATTGTCCATTCTTATGCCACCTCCTCGATAAAAGCATTGTTTTATAATCACTTATCCTCAGTCGGCTTCGTGTAAACAGCCCAGCCAGCAGGATAAGCGACAGGGCTCCAAACGTTGTTGTCGATGAGAGAAATGTACAGGGTTCCCTCGTAACTCACGATGTCGTCCTTCATGTAGGCATCGGACGCGCCAACCGGCTGCACCCATTCGGGATAGCCTTCCTCGGTAATACCGACTGTCTTGAAAAGACTGGATGCCGTGTCGGGAGTCCAGTCAGCCTGTGAAGTATGTGCCAACAGACAAACGTAAAGCTGCGGGTCACCATTATCGTTCTCGCCGTAGATGCAGTATTCGCCAACTTCATAGGCATGAGCGTCGGGATTCCAAGCATCAAAGATTGTTGCGATTTGCAGAACCTTTTCTTCGTCCAAAGTACGGGCGAAGAGCTGCAGCGTATAACGGAACTGTTCCGCTCTCTGAACCATTGTCATTATTCAGCCACCCCCAGTAAAACGTTGATTGTGCTCTCGATGCTGTTGACCTTCTCGCCGCCGTCAACGGCAGCTACGACCACAGTGTCAGCGCCCTCGATATCAGAATGACCTACGAGATTGTAGGGCGTGCTTCTAAAGGCAACGCCGATGGCTTCGTCTTTAGTGGTCGGGGCGAAGCTGCCACTCTCTGTGATTTTGATGTACAGAACGGAGTCGGTCATACCAAGCTCAGTTCCATCCAGTGTGATAATTCGATACATTTAAGCAACCTCCTTTGCTCCTACCAGCTTTGCAATGTGTCGGAGCGTATCAATATCGGCATTGAAGAAATCGTGGTTCCACAGCCAGAAGTCTGCGTACTCGATGCGCTTGTACGGCTGACAAGCAGGGTCGTCCCAAACCTTGCCCCACCGGTTCTGGTAGTTCGCATCGCGCTTTGCGAGCGTCTTTTGAATGGCTTGTGTCAACTTTCCACGGAGCATACCGGCACCGTCGTCGTCACGAGCAAAGAACTGATGTGCGTTCTCACTCGTTACAACGCAGAGCAGCTTGCCATCGTGAAAGATATATCCACCGTTTTCTTCGCATACAGTCATAGCGGGGAGATTCACCTCACCGCAAATCGCTTTGTCCTTGAAGCGTCTATGCACAACGTATTTCATCCTTTTTTCCTCTTTCTCTAAAGTTTTCAATTCGCTCCGGCGAGAAGCCGAAAATCGAATAAAAAAGCCTACGCAACCGAAGCACACGCTTGTGGTCGTCGTAGTAGGACTCAAAGTATGCGAGCATTCCGTTTACGGAAGTCCAGAGGTCGTCGTATGACATTTCGCCATTCTGGATTTTTGTGCGGAATGCTTTTATTTTTCTTCGTGCCCGCTTTACACCATCGCGGTTCCCATTCATCACAACGTGACCCGTTTCGGTCAAAGTAAACTTTGCTTTGCAGTAACGGAACGGTTTTGTAAGCGGAACAATTCTTGACTTTGATTTGCTGACAGTCAGCTTGAGGCTCTCTGCCTTTGCCACAATCAAAGCCATGATTTCTTTGGCGTCTCGGTCAGGCGGAACAATGACGTAATAATCGTCCATGTAATGACCGGCGCACTTGATAGAGAGCTGGCACTTGATAAAGTTGTCCAGTGCAGACGGAAACGCAATCATTTCTGCCTGACTTGGCTCGACACCAAGCGGTAGACCAACTCCGCCCGAAACAGTGTTGACAACATCGTCTCCGATTTTTCTGATATCTGGGTTCAGCAATAGCTTCTCATGCCGCTTGAAGATTTCTTCATGGGACACAGATGGGAAGAACTGTTTGAAGTCAATCAGAATCACATTCCCATCTCGTCCATAACGACGGAAGTGCCAGCGCAAGTCCTCTTTTAACATTCTCTTTGAGAACTCGAAGCCCTTGCCTTCAAGACTGGCGCCGTTGTTGTAAATCATCTCAGGACGATACAACGGTAGAAGTACCTTCTTGGTATAAACCTTGTGGACTTGACGGTCTTGGATTCTCGGTGCATCAATAGGGCGGGTCTTGCCGCGTTCTGAAATCGTGAAATGTACATAGGCACCCGGAATCCATTTTCGCTCAAGCAATAAGCGTCGTCTGCGTGCTGTTCCAGAAAACAGATGCATCTCAAAGCGTTGCGTGCTGTTCTTCCACCGAACGCCGTTGCAGCATTTCTTTCCAGCTTTGTACATATCATCGTATCCAAAGACATCGTGCAGACCGCCAACTGCGATGACGCGCTTCAATCTATTCTCTTCGCGCCTTGCCTTGCGTCTTTCGTAACGTCCTTTACGTCTACTCATAAAAATTATTCACCCTCCGTACAGAT
>DAIOXG010000010.1:0-21436 GCA_036758085.1 Prevotella sp.
GATATGTTTCCGCTTATAAATTAAAAAAGGAAAATGGAAGATTTAATTAAAGAACTTAAAGAAGAAATTATAAAGGCGTTGAACCTTGAGGAGATGACCCCGGAGGAGATTGATGATAATGATGCATTGTTTGGTGACGAAGGTCTTGGTCTCGATTCTATCGATGCCCTTGAACTTATAGTGTTGCTGGAGAAAAAATATGGCATCAAGCTTGCTAATCCTGCTGCCGGAAAGGAAATCTTCAAGAGTGTGGCAACGATAGCTGACTATGTTAGCAAAAACAGAAAGAAGTAAGAAAGCGAGTCCTAAATAAATCTTTTGGCAGAGATGAATATCGTAATAACAGCAGAAGGTATCGTTTCGGCTATTGGCAATAGCGAGGCTGAGGTAGTAGAGGCGTTGCGCTCAAGAAAGAGTGGCATCGGCGAGATGCAGTATCTCCAATCTAAGCACAAGGAGTTGCCTGTAGGCGAAGTAAAGATGTCTAATAGCGAGATGAAGACAGAGCTTGGTATTCCTCAGACAGAGGAAGTGAGTCGTACATCACTTATGGGGATTATGGCAATACGGCAATTTGCTGATTCTCTGCCAGAAAAGAATGGTTCTGATTCTACACGCATTGTTCTTATTTCCGGAACTACGGTCGGGACGATGGATATAACGGAAAGACATTTCAATAATATTCTTGAAGAACAAGACCTTTCGTTCCTAAAATATCACGGCTGTGGCGGAAGTTCACTGCGAATAGCAGATTACTTCGGTTGTTTCACAGATGTTACAACTGTTTCAACTGCTTGTTCTTCGGCTGCCAATGCTATTCTGCTTGGTGCCAATATGATAAAAGCCGGTAAGGCCGATGTCGTAGTGGCTGGCGGAAGTGAGTCGTTGTCGCGCTTCCATCTGAACGGTTTTAATTCTTTGATGATACTCGACAAGGAAAGGTGTAGACCGTTTGATGATACACGTGCCGGACTGAATCTTGGAGAGGGCGCAGCTTTTGTTGTTCTTGAATCTGAGGAGCATGCGAGAAAGCGTGGGGCAGAAATACATGCTTATCTTGCAGGATACGGCAATGCTTGTGATGCTTTTCATCAGACGGCATCGTCGGATAATGGCGAAGGAGCATACCTCGCGATGACGGAGGCATTGACAATGGCTGGATTACAGCCCGGGGATATACAATATGTGAATGCTCATGGCACGGGAACGCCAAACAACGACCAGAGTGAGGGCGTTGCCTTGAAACGCGTGTTTGGTGAGAATATGCCACTTGTTTCAAGCACAAAGTCGTTCACCGGGCATACAACGAGTGCATCAGGAGGTATTGAAACTGTAATTTGCCTGTTGGCTATGAAATATGGTTTTGTGCCGGAAAATCTTGGTTGGCAGAACAAAATTGAAGACGGTATAATTCCTACACTTGGTGTGGATGATGCAAATCTCGACAATGTCGTTTGCAATTCGTTCGGTTTTGGTGGCAACGACACTTCGCTTATCCTTTCAAAGAACAAGCCTGTGGAAAGCACTGCTGTATATAGTCCGGATATGAAGATAAAAGTTCTGTCAAAGGTGGAAATTACATCGGATGACGAACTGGCTGAAATCCGCAAATACGTTAAGCCTTTAGCTGCAAGACGTATGGGACGGCTAATGAAAAGTTCGCTGTTGTCCTCTCTAAAGGCGTTGGAACAGGCTGGAGTGGAAATGCCGGATGCTGTAATAACAGGTACGGCATACGGATGTTTGGAGAATACGGAGCGGTTGCTTAACCAAATAAATGCCGAGAACGAGGAGAGTATCAGTCCTACATATTTTATGCAGAGCACCCATAACACTATTGGCAGCAACATAGCCATAAAACTTGGTTGCCATGGTTATAACTCTACATATAGTCAGCGTGGCGATTCGCTTGACTGGGCAATAAAGGATGCGGAGCTTCTGATTCGCAGCGGCAGGTGCAAGACGGTTCTTGTGGGATGTCATGATGAGTCTACGCCAACATTAATGGGAATGCTCAGCAGAATCAATGTACCGTATTTCAGTACTCCTGTTCATTCTATAGCGATGGTCTTGTCATGTGGAGAGTAGTGGTATATGCCATAGTGCAGAGTGCGTTGCTTGCCGCAGGACAGGTTTTTCTGAAGTTCGGACTTGCAAGAATGTTGCCGTTCGGATGGAATAGGGAGTTCTGGACAAGTGCATTGCTCAACTGGCAGTTTGCCATGAGCGGACTTACATTCGGGGCGAGCTCTATCCTTTGGATGCATATCATAAAGCGTTATCCGCTTAGTGTGGCTTATCCGATGATAAGTCTCAGTTATGTATTTGGCATGATAGCTGCAATGATATTCTTCCATGAGCAGGTCTCATTGCTCAAGTGGATTGGAATAGCGTTTATCATTTTCGGATGCTGTCTGATTGCCAAGTGATTCTGGAAGAGAGTAGAGAGAATATAGATTAGAGATTAATGGTTATACTATAATGATAAGGTAATTATGAATATGAAGAAATTATTGCTTTCATTAGTATTGATGTTGGTTTGCACATCAGCAACATTTGCCCAAAATGCAGCCGATGCAAAGGTTATCCAGCAGATTAATGCAGTGGCTTCGAGGATGAGGACTATGCAGTGTGATTTTGTACAGACAAAACACATGAAAATGCTTAACGACAAGATGGTGTCGCGTGGCAAGATGTATTATCAGCAGAGCGACAAACTTCGTTGGGAATATACGTCGCCTTATACTTACACCTTTGTGCTCAATGGTTCAAGGGTGTTGTTGAGCAAAGGCAAGCGCAACGACGTGATAAACGTAAACCAGAGCAAGTTCTTTAAGGAGATCGCACGTATCATGATGAACTCGGTCGTTGGTAAATGCCTTTCTGACAAAAAGGATTTCCGTACTTCTATTGCTACGACAAACTCAGAGTGGATTGCTACCCTTGTTCCGCAGCGTAAGGAGATGAAACAGATGTTCCAGAAGATTGTTCTGCATTTCAACAAATCAAGAAAGATGGTTTCAATGGTGGAACTCGTGGAGAAGAAAGGCGACCGCACCGTGATACAACTGACAAACGTTAAGACAAATTCTCCGATAAATGCAAAAGTGTTCAGCGTTAATTAGTTCTATACTGCTATTCTTCTGTGTAGAAGTTGCCGGGGCGCAGACTCTTTATCCTAAGAATGAAGGAGATAAAGTACGCTCGTCGGCAATGATAGAGATGCCTAAGGGGTATGTCAGTGGTATTTGCGTGATGTATAATGACGGAACCAGTGTCAAGGCAAGCATATTCAATGAATTTGGCATATCGGCAATCGATTTTGTATATAATCCGCAGAAAGACAAGGTGAAGCTTGTAAGTGTGATAAAGATGCTCAATAAATGGTATATCCGTAGACTGCTGAAGAGTGATTTACGAAAGGTTATCCATTGCTTGCAGAAAGATGAAGGAGAGTATCGTAATGAGAAATATAAAATAGACTATAAATTCAGTGAGCTAAAAGATGAGACTGAAGAATGAACTGTATACGATAAAAGAAAAGAGCGTTACCGACAGTGAGGCGTGCTATGATATAGAAGTAAATCCAGAGCATTTCATATATAAGGCGCATTTTCCTGGTGAACCTATCACTCCTGGTGTGTGTATCATCCAAATAGCACAAGAATTGCTTGAAGATGCACTCGGGAGGACTTTGCGTATTGTAAAGGTGAAGAATGTGAAGTTCTTGTCTATCATTACTCCAAGACAATCTATGTCTGTAAATTATCGTATAGGAAAGATAACAGAAGATGCAGCCTCTGGCACCGTAAGTGCACAGGTGGCAGTTACTTCTGCTGATGAAGTAAAGGCAAAGATATCCTTTGTTTGTGCTCAACAAAATTAAAAATATTGCTTAGATGAAAGCAACAGATATAGAAGACAACAGACATACACTACGTGAGCGTGGAGTTTGCGTTGTTATTCCTACATATAATAATGCTTCGACAATAGTCGATGTTATTGCCGATGTGAAACAATATTGTCTTGACATTATCGTCGTGGATGATGGATGCACAGATGGAACAAAGGATATATTGTCGGATACTGACGATATAACTGTTGTTTCCCATTCTGAAAACCAAGGCAAGGGAACAGCTTTGAAGTCTGGTTTCCGTAAAGCTCTTGAAATGGGTTTCAGTTATGCCATTACGCTTGATGCCGACGGACAGCATTATGGTTCAGACATAAATAATTTTTTGGAGGCTAACAAAAAGCATCCAGGAGCGATGATAGTAGGCAGTCGCCGACTTGACGGAGTAGATCGCTCGAAGGGGAGCTCGTTTGCAAACAAGTTCAGTAATTTTTGGTATTATATACAGACAGGCAGAAACCTTGCCGACACTCAGACTGGTTACCGCCTTTATCCGCTTCGTAAACTTGTAGGTTTGTCTTTGCTTACCTCCCGCTATGAAGCAGAACTGGAATTACTCGTTTTTGCCTCATGGCATGGAGTGGAGATTGTTTCAATACCAGTTGATGTGTATTATCCTCCGCGAGAGGAAAGAGTGAGCCATTTCCGTCCGGGCATGGATTTCTTCCGCATTACGGTGCTCAATACAGTATTGTGTTTCCTTGCTGTTGTTTATGGCTTGCCGTGTCGTATCTTTCGTTTCTTGATGAAATATGTGCGCACTGTATATTCACTGTTGTTCTTTTTGTTTTTTTCAATGGTAGTTATAACCCCATTGGTATGGGTATATATAAAGGTTGGGAAGATGACAGAGCGAAAGCGTCAGGGCTTGCATAAGCTGATTTACCATGTAGCCCGTTTCATTACCATCCATCATGGTATACCAGGAACAAAGTTTAAGTGCAATGTGGCTGATGGGGTGGACTTCAACAAACCACATGTTATAATATGTAATCATCAGTCGCATCTCGATCTTATGGCTCAATTGGTGTTTACTCCAAATATTGTATTTTTGACTAAAGACTGGGTATGGAACAATCCGTTTTATGGCTTGCTGATCCGTAATGCAGAATACTTGCCTGTGGTGGATGGTATCGAGGCATTGCTGCCACATCTGCGTTCTCTTGTAGAAAGAGGTTACAGTATCGCTGTATATCCCGAAGGCACACGATCAAAAGACTGTTCTATAGGTCGTTTCCATCAGGGAGCTTTCTATATAGCTGAGCAGTTAGGATTGGATATACTTCCCATGTATCTTTACGGGCCAGGCAAAATTCTGCCTAAGAAAAGCTATCATCTGAATCGTGGCATGATACAGATAGGTGTTGATAAACCGATACCACGTCAAGAACTTGAGTCAATAGGTGATACCATGGCGCAAGCACGTACTTTGCGCCGTATCTATAAAAGAAAGTATGAACAAATGACAAACAAGATAGAGCAATATGTCTGAAAAGAAGAAAGTAGTAATCATAGGCAGTGGACTTGGCGGATTGTCGTGTGGCGTCATACTGTTGAAAAACGGGTATGACGTAACAATTGTCGAGCAGTCAAATCAGATAGGTGGCTGTTTGCAATGCTTCAAACGACATGGTGCAAAGTTTGAAACCGGCATGCACTTTATCGGTAGTGCAGCCGACGGACAGACGATGAATAAACTGTTGCGCTATCTTGAGGTGTATGATGACATAAAGCTCTCGCCACTTGATGCCGACGGCTATGATGTTGTTGCTATTGGCGGCAAGAGATATAAATTTCCTGTTGGAAAAGAGAATTTTATCAGTCAGATGAGTGAGTATTTTCCAAATCAAAGGAAAAATATCCGCAAGTATTATGAAACGGTGGAAATGATAGCCAATGCCTCGTCGCTCCATTCTCTGAAATATGCTGAAACAGATTCGCATGTGGCTATGGAATACAATATGCGTTCCATCGACGATGTGATGGCAGAACTTATCGATGATCCGCAACTTGCCGATGTTCTCGTTGGAAATTTGCCTTTGTATGCCGCAGAGAAAGGCAAAACACCGTTCTCAACCCATGCCTTCATAATGGACTTCTATAACCAAAGTTCATATCGAATTTCTGGAGGTAGCGACACCGTTGCCATTTCAATGCAGCGCACGATAGAAAAATATGGAGGAAGAGTATTGACGAGAAGCAAGGCCACAAAGATAGTCTGTGATGAAACTCATGCTACAGGAGTAGAAATAAATGGTAAAGAGATAATACCTGCCGATATTGTGATTTCGGATACCCATCCGATGCGAACTCTTGAGATGCTCGACACAAAACTTATCCGTCCTGCATTCCGCAAGCGTATCAGTGCCATTCCGCAGACGGTGGGTAGCTTCTCTGTGTATATCAAGTTCAAGAGCGAGCGCGTACCGTACATGAATTATAATTATTACGGCTATAACCAGTCGTCGCCTTGGAATTGTGAACAGTATACGGACGATACATGGCCTAAGGGCTTCCTCTATATGCATTTCTGTCAAGAAGAGCATCCGCAGTTTGCGGATACAGGAGTTGTCTTGTCATATATGCAGATGGAGGATGTGGAAAAATGGAAAGGAACATATGTCGGTAGACGAGGGGAAGATTACGAAGTTTTTAAGCGCCGCAAGGCTGAACGTCTGCTTGACTCCCTTGAACATCATTTTCCCGGAATCCGCAATGAGATAGAGGAATATTACACCTCAACGCCTCTTACTTATCTTGACTATACTGGTACTGAGGGAGGTTCGATGTATGGAATAGCAAAGGACGTGTATAAGGGGGCTGCATATCGTGTGGCTCAGCGTACAAAGGTGCCGAATGTTTTCCAGACAGGACAGAACATCAACTCCCACGGCATGCTTGGTGTATTGGTTGGTACTATTGTAACATGCAGCGAATTCTTGACGGCAAAGACCATTTACGAACAAATAGCAAAGGAGACGGAACGATGAAAGAGAGCGTATTGATAATTGGTGGTGGAGTAGGCGGGTTGTTTACCGGAGCCATTCTTGCAAAGGAAGGTTTCCATGTTACGATAATTGAGAAGAACCCTACCATTGGCGGAGGCTTTCAAACATTCCGTCGCTTTGGCGAAGTGTTTGATACAGGGATGCATGTCATTGGCGGTATGCAGCCTGGAGGAAATATTCGTCGTATCTGTGAATATCTCGGTATTATGGACAGGGTAGAGATAATGGATGTGGATGCAGATTGCACCGACAGACTATATTTTGCCGAAGACAAAGCCTATTATGACATAGCCAAGGGACGCAACGGTTTTGTGTCTTCATTGGCTCATTATTTCCCAGAAGAAGAGGAAAACATAAAGGCATACGTCGATGCGATATTCTCTATTGTTGATGAGGCTCCGCTATTCAACTTGAAACCATACGCAGGCGGCATACCTGTACACTCCGACAATTTCATTATGTCTGCCGATGCCTTCATCGCAAAATATATTCATAATCCGAAACTTCGCAGTATAATTGCCTATATGAATCCTCTGTATGGCGGACGCGGGAACCAGACTCCGGCATATGTCCATGCCATAATCAATGTTTTGTATATCAATGGGGCAAGTCGCTTTGTCGGTGGCAGTAGTAGATTTGCTGATTTACTTGCAGGTGTCATCACTGAGAATGGTGGCAAAGTAGTTACAGCCGACGGCGTGGAATGGATAGAGGTAAACGGTGATCGAGAGATAGAATTTGTGCGTACCAAGAACGGAAAGCAATATTCCGCCGATCATTATATCTCTGCAATCCATCCTTGTTCGTTGTTTAGACTTATGCCAGAAAAAACCTTCCCTAAGGCATACCGCAACCGCCTTGACTCAATACCAAATGCTTATTCTGCATTTTCGCTATATATCAAGTTCAAGAAGAACTCTTTCTCGTATATCAACCATTCGGAGTATTATATGACAAAGTATGAAGATGTATGGAATTTTGGATGTGCAGATAAGCAATGGCCGCTCGGTTTCCTTTTTATGACCCCACCGGATGATAATCAGGGGGAATATGCTACAAAGGCTCTTGTGACGGCACCAATGCTCTTTGATGAAGTGCGCCAATGGGAAAATACTACTGTTGGTAGGCGTGGTGATGATTATAATGTATGGAAAAAGAAGCATGCCGAGAAACTTCTAATGATGATAAGCGAGATACATCCAAACTTTACCAGTTGCATTGAAGAGATGAATACTGCTTCTCCGCTCACTATCCGTGATTTCTATGGCGTGAAAGAGGGGAGTCTCTGCGGCTTTAGTAAGGACTGGCATAATTTTACATTGACTCAGGTGCCGGTGGTTACAAAAGTAAAGAACCTGTTGCTAACGGGACAGAACAACAATCTTCATGGATTCTGTGGTGTGCCTCTTACTTCGATACAGACTTGTGAAGCGTTGCTTGGACAAAATTATGTGATAAACAAGATAAACTCTGTTGCTAACAGACAGACGGACTAAAATAAGAAGTAAATGAAAAAGAAACTGGCTTTCTTGCTTGTCCTATTCGGTATGGCTTTTTCCCATCAGCTAAGGGCGCAAGTGAATATATGGAATGGTTGTCCCGGGCATAAGCACGTGGAGCTTACTCCGTTTCTTGCTCCTGGCAGTGGCAATACGGCTATAGTTGTATGTCCGGGCGGCAGTTATTTCTGGCACGACATAACCACCGAAGGATATGACGTTGCCCGTTGGCTGCAGCAGAATGGCATCTCGGCTTTCGTACTGCGCTATCGCACGGCAATGGTTCCGGCTTTCATTACCCACTTTCGCTATGTGGCTCGTGGCAACCGCTATCCCGACCCTCAGGAGGATTTGCAGCGTGCCATAACTTATATCAAGGCTCGTGCCGATGAGTATGGCATCGATATGCATAAGATAGGAGCCATGGGGTTCTCGGCTGGCGGTCATCTCGTGATGTCGGCAGCTGAATTCTTTGACAAAGATGTGCGTCCGGCATTTGTCGCTCCGATATATCCAGTTGTCAGTATGACAGCCGACTGCACTCATAGGCGTTCCCGTCGTGCCTTGTTCGGCGATAGCCGCAAGAATAACAAGATGCTTCGCGATTCTCTTTCGCTTGAGAAACATGTCCCGGCAGACTGTCCACCTGTCTTCATTGTTAACTGTAAGGACGACCCTATTGTGGACTGGCGCAATTCCGTATTGCTTGACTCTGCTCTTACGGCACGAAATATCCCGCATAAATACATACAGTATAAGACTGGTGGTCATGGCTTCGGTGCTTCGGATACAAAAGGCTCTGAAGAATGTAGACAGTGGAAAGTGGAGTTCTTGAAGTGGATAGAGAAGATGTCTTTTTATAATACATTGATAAAAAAATAGAATATGGCAACACCAAATTTTGACGATATACGCCCCTACTACGAGGAGGAGATACCAGAGGCTATGCACCGCATAGCAGAGAGCAGTTCTTTTCCGATACTCTCTTCGTATGTCTATCCCGACGAACCGATTGACGAGGTAAGAAAGCGTATAGCCGGTTATAAAACGATTGAGGATTTCCAAAACGAGACTATGGCTCTCGTTAATGAACGTGTGATAGAAAACAGTACCACGGAATATTCGTGCAGCGGACTCGAACGTTTGTCGCCAGACAAGTCGTATCTGTATGTTTCCAACCATCGCGACATAATGCTCGACTCCAGTCTGTTGCAATATTCGCTCGTGAAGCATGGATTCGACACCACGGAGATAACATTCGGTGCAAACCTGATGATGAACCAGCTTATTGTTGATATAGGCAAGAGCAACAAGATGTTCAAAGTGGAGCGACCGGGAGGTAGCATTAAAGAATTCTATCGCAGTTCGAAACACCTGTCCGACTATATCCGCTACACGATAAAGGAAAAAGGACAGAGTGTCTGGATAGCCCAGCGCAACGGCAGAACGAAGGATGGCAACGACACTACCGATCAGGGAATAATCAAGATGTTCTGCATGAGTGAACCTGACGACAAGATAAAGGCAATCGCTGATTTGAACATCGTTCCTGTGAGCATCTCCTATGAGTGGGAGTCGTGTGATATACTGAAGACCTTGGAACTTTACGAAACCCAGTTTGCCAAATACACCAAGAAACCGGGCGAAGATCTGACAAGTATTCTTACCGGCATCGTGCAACCAAAGGGTAGGGTGCATATCGAAATATGCGAACCGATAATACATGCAGAACTGCAGCCGATGGAACAGCTGACAAACAATGAATACCACAAGGCTGTGGCACAACTCATTGACAGCAGAATCCGTCCGGCTTACAGACTTTATCCCAACAACTATATTGCCTACGACATACGTTATGGAACACAGAAGTATGCTGACAAGTATAGTGAACAGGAAAAGGCTGAATTTGTAAAGCATCTCAACAAACTGACATATTATGACACCTGCGACATTGAACAACTCTTTGATATCTACCTTGGCATTTATGCCAATCCGGTGGTCAATAGTGGGGAATAAAGGAATATGTCCTATAAAAAAAGAAAACAATGACAGAGTTCGTACTAAAAATATACACCTATTTGCGGAAGAACAGAATGACAGCCCTTCTGTCGTTCCTTCTTGTCACGGCATTGCTCATAATGTCGGTGTTGAGGCTAAACTACAAGGAGGATATTGCCGATTTTCTTCCTCTCGACGACAATCACCATAATGCCCTGAATGTTTATCAGGATATTGCCGGCGCAAACAAGATATTTGCCGTGTTTCAGTATCGCGACACAACGAAGACTGATCCCGATGTTATGGTTGCGGCAATAGAAAACTATGTCTCTACGCTTGCCGACAAGGATTCCTCTGATATGGCAAAGGACATGACGGCACAGGTGGATATCGAAAAACTCACGGATATTACGGATTTCGTTTATGGTAACATTCCGTATTTTCTCGCGGAGAACGACTATCGCCGTATGGATTCGCTGATAAACCAACCGGGATATATCAAGAAGCAACTGCAACAGGACAAGCAGATGCTCATGTTTCCGTCAGGCGGAATACTTGCCGACAATATCCAGCGCGATCCGCTTAACCTGTTCACTCCCGTAGTGGAGCAACTTCAGCATACCGACAGTGGACTGAAGTATGAAATGTACGACGGCTACATCTTCTCGCCCGACATGCAGCGCGCCATAGTGATGGTAAACTCTCCGTTTGGTTCCAGCGAGACAGAACACAACACGCAGCTGATTACACTCTTGCGCTCCGTTGCCGAAACTACAACGGCAGAATATAAGAATATAGACATTCATGTTATCGGCGGGCCGGTAATTGCCGTAGGCAACGCCTCGCAGATAAAGACCGACAGTATTCTGTCGGTATCGCTTGCAGTGGTACTTATTCTCGCCCTGTTGTTCCTGTCCTTCCGCAGTTGGAAGAATCTTCTGCTCATAGCCGTGTCGATAGCCTGGGGATGGCTCTTTGCCATGGGATGTCTGGCGCTGGTACACAACAGCGTGTCGATTATCGTCATCGGAATATCATCGGTTATCGTAGGAATTGCGGTGAACTATCCGTTACATTTCATAGCCCACCTATCGCATACGCCCGACAAAAAGAAGGCTCTGAAAGAGATTGTCATGCCGCTCGTTGTTGGCAACATCACAACCGTTGGAGCATTCCTTGCTCTCGTACCGCTGCAGTCTGTAGCGATGCGCGACTTGGGACTTTTTGCTTCCTTCCTGCTCATCGGTACAATACTCTTTGTTTTGCTCTTCCTGCCCCACGTTACTACGGTAAAGAAGCATGAAGAGAAATCCTTCTTCAACAAAATTGGCGATGTGTCGCTTGAAAACAAGCCGTTTGTTGTTGCAGCAGTAGTAATCATGACTCTTGTCTTTGCATGGTATAGCTTCAATACGAAGTTTGATGCCAATATGGGTCATATCAACTACATGACGGAAGAGCAGAAGGCTGATATGGCGTACTTTCAGAAAACTATGACCAACGCCGGTTCTGACCAAAAGGTATATGCCGTGTCTACAGCATCCACAGTAGACGGAGCTCTCGACAAGAGCAAAGTCATGCAAAAGTGTTTCTCCGACTTGAAAAATGAAGGCTTGGTGAAGCGCCATGCTGGACTGAAACAATTTATTTGTTCTGAAAAAGAACAGCAGCATCGTCTTGATTTGTGGCATAATTTTGTTGCAAAATACAAGGAAAAACTTACAGCAGAGCTCGTCAGCGAAGGTATGGATGAGGGCTTTACAAAAGAGTCATTCGAAGATTTTAGCAGTCTTTTGGATGGAGAATACTCCGTAAAGCCTGTGTCGTATTTTGATATCCTGACAAAGTCTGCCTTCTCCTCAAATATCAGTTGCGACAGTGTTAATGGAAAATACAATATTGTGGATGTCCTTTCCGTAAAGCCGTCGGATGTGGACAAGGTGGAAGAGATAATCAGCAAGCACGGAGGCTATGGCTTTGACGTGCAGAGCATGAACAGTGCGATTGCCAACAATCTGTCTGACGATTTCAACTATATCGGTTGGGCATGTGGTTGCATCGTGTTCTTCTTCCTGTGGATGTCGCTCGGCAGTATAGAACTTGCCATTCTGTCGTTTGTTCCAATGGCTGTTAGCTGGATATGGATATTGGGCATCATGGCAATGTTTGGTATTCAGTTTAATATCGTGAACATAATTCTCGCCACATTCATCTTCGGACAGGGCGACGACTATACTATATTCATGACCGAAGGGGCATGCTACGAATATGCCTACAGGCGCAAGATGCTTGCCTCCTACAAAAACTCGATAATCATATCCGCTCTGATAATGTTTATCGGAATCGGTACGCTCATCGTTGCCAAACATCCGGCGCTACACTCTCTGGCACAGGTTACGATAGCCGGAATGTTCTCTGTAGTATTGATGGCATATCTCTTTCCGCCGCTTATCTTCAACTTCCTTGTAAAAAACAAGAAAGGTTATCGTCTGCGTCCCGTATCTCTTGTTCCGCTGCTCCGCATGGCATGGTCTGCAACAGTGTTTTTTGTGCAGCTTGCCACTGTGTACGTATATGGCTTCCTGCTGTTTGTCGTTACTAAGAAAAACGAGAACAAGACGTTGCGCTTCCGCAGATATATCCGCAGATTGTATTCTTACGACCTGAGACATATACCGGGAGTGAAATTCAACATCAGTAATCCGTTGGGAGATGATATCTTCATGGAGCCGAAAGTTGTGGTGTGCAATCACCAGTCAATGCTCGATGCCGCTGTATTTATGGCTCTCAACGAGAAACTGATACTTGTATCAAACGGCAATCCGAGTTCAAATTTAATTGTTAGAAGAATTTTCCGTTGGATGAATTTTATATCCTTAGACGATGTTACTCCTGAAAATATTAGCCTGTTTAAAGAGTGTATTGACAATGGCTATAGCTTTGTAGTTTTTCCTGAGGGAGAGCGAAATGATGTCAGTTCGATACTCCGCTTCCATAAGGGGGCATTCTATCTTGCCGAGAATTTGAACATCGATATCTTGCCTGTTCTTATTCATGGCTTCAACCATGTATTGCCTCGCAATAGCCTCTGTGTCTATAGCGGAGAGCTGTCGGTCTTTGTGCGTCCCGTTATTCATCGTCGGGAGATAGAGTGGGGCAAAGACTATGTAGAGCTGACAAAGGCGGTGCATGACTATTATGTTGATGAATACTTTAATATAAAAATGAGGATAGAGACGGCAGATTATTATGCCCCAATTGTAAAAGACCGTTATCGTTACAAGGGAGTGGACATCTTTGCATCTGTTGTGCGTAATTTGAAGAAAACAGAGAATTATGCTGTGCAGATTAAGTCGCTTGACGGTCTCGGCATTATAAGGCTGGCAGATGACGGATATGGCGAACTTGCATTGCTCTGTGCACTTGTCTATCCAAAGTCGAAAGTGCAAGTCGTAATGCATGATGAAGAAAAAGCCGATGTCTTGAGATATTGTGCTGAAAAACTCGTGGGAAACGTTGAAATATTGAAAAATTGAAACGTTGAAAAATTGAAACATAAATAATAATAAAAAAATAATTGGATTATGAGAGAAAAAATACATTCGATACTTGAAGAAGCTCTGCCATTGGTTGACGTTGATTCTGATTTCCTTTTCGGTGAACTGGATTCGCTGGGAATAACCACTATTTTGATGCTCCTTTCTGAGGAGTATGGAGTGAAACTTGTTCATTCTGATGTTACACCAAAGAATTTCAAGAATATCGACAGTCTTGTGGCGATGGTTGAGAAAAAGTTGGAAGATAAATAATCTGTCTTTTATAATAATGTCTTGTGATGAGGCTTGAAGAATATTTTCTGAAAAATGCAAAGGCGCATCCTGGAAAAACAGCTGTAGTTGTTGGGGATTGCTCGTATTCATATGCTGCTCTTTTAGATATGGTCTTGGCGAGAACTGAAAAGCTGAAAGATGAACATACGGGACGATTTGTTATCTTCCGTTCTTCTCAGACTGTAGATTTTATCGCAGATTATCTGGCGATACATCTGGCTGGTAAAGTCGCTGTGCCTTTGGAGAAGGACATTCCGGAGAATGTCTTTGCTGACATAACAAGTAGGTTTGCCGACTATAATGACGATTCCGGAGAGTGTGTAGTTCCTGAGGATGTAGCTGATGTCTTGTTTACAACAGGCACTACCGGAAAGCAGAAAGGTGTTATGGTCAGTCATCGTGCAATTGTAGCTGATGCCGAAAATCTTATTGAAGCACAGGGGGTTACAAAAAAACTCTGCTTCGTAATCAGTGGTCCGCTGAATCATATAGGGAGTTTGTCTAAACTTTATCCCATGATTTATCTCGGAGGAACTGTCGTCGTTACAGAGGGAATAAAGGATATGAACTCCTTGCTTAATGCTATGGAGACTGCCCCCGGTAAGGTTGCAACATTTCTTGTGCCGGCAAGTATAAGAATCTTGATGCAGTTTGCCGGAGACAAATTGCATAGCTTGGCTCATAAGATAGATTTTATCGAGACTGGCGCCGCAGCTATAACGCAAGGTGATATGGAGCGCTTGTGCGGTCTGTTGCCGTGCTCCAGACTATATAATACTTATGCCTCTACGGAAACAGGTATTGTTGCAACATATAACTTCAACGACGGTGAGTGTATCGCTGGCTGTCTTGGAAGACCTATGCGCCACTCTGAAATACGTATATCATCAGACGGTCATGTGTCATGTGCCGGAAAAACTCTTATGACAGGGTATATCGGTGACAAAGGGCTTACAGCTTCCGTGATGTATGACGATGCTGTTCATACCTCTGATTTGGGATATATTGACGATAAAGGGAGATTGCGCTTGCGGGGGCGCGATGGTGACGTGATAAATGTTGGCGGATATAAGGTTGCACCCACTGAGGTGGAAAATGCGGCAATGGCTTTTCCGATGATAGCCGACTGTGTTTGTATCGCATCCATCCATCCCGTTTTGGGCACAGTGTTGAAACTTCTTGTTGTTCCGTCTGATGAGGTGGATTTTAACAAGAAAAAGATAGCAATGTTTCTTAAAGACAGGCTTGAAGCTTATAAAGTGCCGATGCTATATGAAAAGGTGGAAAAAGTAAACCGCACGTATAACGGGAAAATTGACAGAAAGTCATATACTTTGTCGTGATAACTGAATATTTGTCATGATTTTGTATTCTTTTTGTCATGATTTATATCAATTTACTGTCATAATTCTAAAATGAAACTACCTCATTTTTGATTGATATCAATAAAAGAGGCATATTTTGAAGAGAATGTCTGTAAAACTTGTGTGCGAGCACAAAAGGCATTACCTTTGCATCAGAAATAAAGAAATAAGGTATTAAGAAGCTGCAATGAGAGCAGCGGTAAAAAGATTGTTTAACGATAACTAAAGAAAGGAAAAGAATTATGATTACGTTTATGTTAGTAACAGCAAGTGTAGTAGCATTCGCAGTGTTGGCAAGTGTAGGTATGAACATCGGTATGAAACTCTACAAGTAATCTTCTGATTGCGTTTTAAAATTCATACATATCATATAGAAGTGGTTGGATAATGACCCGAAAGGTCTTTGTCCAACCGCTTTTCTTTTTATATTCTCTGGTTACTTTTTGAAAAGTGAATTTATGAAATATATTTTCTGAAATTCCTTCACCAAGTCTGTATTTTTTGAAACATTGTTTCCAAACAGTGGCTATTCTATTTTTCCTGTTATTCTCAGCAATGAGATTGCTGTTGTATAAATTATTCCTCAACCTCCTTCTCCTGTCTTCCGAACTCTTCGGGTATTCTTAGGAACGATGCCACGATGAAAGGTAGCAGACAGCTCATCATCACTATGACGAAGAACCACTGGTAGCCTACTGCCTGTGCCAAGGCTCCGGCAAACAATCCCGGCAACATCATCGAGAGAGCCATGAAACCCGTGCAGAGGGCATAGTGGGAGGTCTTGTGTTCGCCCTGGCTGAAGAATATCATGAAGAGCATGTAGGCACTGAAACCGAAGCCGTAGCCAAGGTTCTCAACGAACACGCATAGGTTGATGATAAAAAGGTTGTCGGGCATGTCGAAGGCAAGAAACACGTAAGTGATATTCGGTATGGTGATGGCGAAAGTCATAGGCCATAACCAGCGTTTCAGTCCGTCGCGACTTGCAGCAATGCCACCCAATATTCCTCCGGCAAGCAGACCGATAACCCCTACCGTACCGTTAACCAGTCCGAACTCCATTGGCGAAAGTCCCAGTCCGCTCTTGCTCGGCTGTGCCTGTAGGAAGAGCTGCGATACAGGAGTAAGCAGCGCTTCAGGCAAACGGAAGAGGAGCATGAAGGCGATGGCGAGCAGTATTTGTTTCTTCTGGAAGAAGGTGGCAAACGTGTCGCAGAACTCTTTAACAAGTTCGCCAGCCGTGCGTTTCTCCTCATGGTTTACGTCCTCTTTAGGTCGAGGCAGAATGTAGTTGTGGTAGAGGAAGAGGGCAATAAACAATCCCGTGAGGGCAAAGAATATCAGGCACCACGAGTATTTTATCTGGTAGCGGTAGATTACCTGCAGACTGCCGGCAAGTGCAATCAGTGCGCCTTTGCCGAAAATCATCGACAGTCGGTAGAAGGTGCTTCTGATGCCGACGAATGTGGCCTGGTCGTGCTCGTTAAGTCCCATCATGTAGAATCCGTCGGCAGCCACATCGTGTGTGGCACTGGCAAATGCCATCATCCAGAAAAAGCATATAGTGCCCTGTAGCCACCACGAAGCCTGAATGGTAAATGCCACACCGGCATACGCTGCACCGATGAGAATCTGCATGGTAGTAATCCACCAGCGTTTCGTTTTATAAAGGTCGAGAAACGGACTCCAAAATGGCTTTATCATCCACGGCAGATAGAGCCATGAAGTATAGAAAGTAATCTCGGCATCGCTGAGTCCGAGCTGCATGTAAATCTCTATAGCGAGTACGGTAACGGCAATATACGGCAGTCCCTCGGCGAAATATAGTGTGGGCACCCAAGCCCAAGGTGAACTTTTTTCTTTCATTTTCTTGTTGTTAATAAATCTTCTTAATCTCTGCATTTCGGTAGTAGTGTAGCAGAATCTCGCTGTAGGCATATCCCTTTTCGCCCATAACGGCAGCACCGATCTGGCACAGACCTACACCGTGTCCCCATCCGGCTCCGGTGAGGCGGAACGTCTGTGGCACTCCGTTCTTGTCTACCTCCTCTTTATCCACGACAAATGCACTGCTGTAGAGATGCGTATCGCTGAGTGCGCGGCGAATCTCCAGTTCCTTACCGATAGTAAACGACATTTTTGTTCCAACGATGAGCAGTTTGCTGATTCTTCCACTCTTGCCTCGCTCCACGGCTTTAAGGTCGAGAACGTCTCCGAAATCCATCTTCAGTTTTTCGGCAAGTAGCTGTTTCAGTTTCTCTTGCGTAATGGTTACGTGCCAACGGTAGAAATCGGCAGTCTCCTGATCGTAGTCGTTGAGAACCTGGGAGAGAATTTTCTTGTCTGTAGTATTGCAGAAGCTCTTCGGGCTCGTACGTATCCATTTCTCAGCTTCCGCCTCCTTACTAAGGTCGGGAACCATACTGCCATCATTCGACGACATGCCTTCCTTAGTGTCTCTTACGGCAATAAGATAAGGCTTCTTAGTGTCCTCCCAGCAATATTGGAACTCCTCGCTCACTCCTCCACAGCATTTAGAGAAGCGTGCGTCGCAGATTTGTCCGTCGTACATCAGAATCTGTCCCCTTGTCTGGCGTATAGCTTCAGCCACATGCGGTGACGTCTCCTTCGTAATTCCCTGATAGCGCTGACAGTGGTCGTCGGCACAGACATCAAATATGGTATGGTCCTCGCGGTCGTACCATCGAATGAGCATGTCGTCTTTTTTTACAAACGAGAAAAAATTGTTGCCGGATGTTGCCACTTGTTTCCTCTTTTCCATCTGTGCCAGCAGCCATGAGCGTGATATTACGGCATGAGCTTTAAGCAGTTCAACACTTGATGTAGCACTCATTTCGCTCGAGATAACGCTTTCGAGATATTTTTCAACAGGAAGACTGTTGATGGCACAAATCTTGTCGGCTTCCACAACGAGGCGCAACTCTCCGAGGAAAGTCTGCGTTTCCTTGCGTTCCCAATGGAAGTTAACTCCTATGGTAACATCCGACAGCGAGAAAGAAGCCTCGTCGGTTTTCGGCGAGAAGCAAAGTTCGCGGTACAGGTTACCATTCCAAAGAATACCACCCTCAGAGAATTCCACAGTCTGTTTCCCGCTTATAGTTTCTCCTTTTGCCGAGTATTCCCCGTTTAGCGAGAATTCAATCTTTTCTCCGCTAACGATTCCTACATGCACATTCGGTTCGTGGCTTTGTGCAGAAACAAGCATCGCAGCGTTATGTTTGGCAGCGGATTCCTTGATGTTCCTTTTCACTTCGTTGAACTCCTCTTCGTTCAGACTAACTTCCTTTAGTATGCTTATTGCTTTTTCGGCAGTAATCTTGTCGAAGTCGTCTTTGCGTGGCGTTATCAGCAGACCAGCCATGTCGAGGGCTCCGGGACTTACCATGAGGGTGGAGCTTGGAGCTTGGAGTGAGGAGTTGCTGTCAGACTGCGGGTAACAGTCTGGACGATGTTTCCTTCTTGGGAAGACAACGGTAAGATAAGTGTCATCCTGTCGCCAGCAAACGAGGTTCATCATAGGCTCGGTATCACCGTTTCTCATAGGCAATGCTTTGTATATCATCTTGAACAGTTCAGAGTCAGCTTTCATGCTGTGACTGCGGATGAGCAGTGCCGGCGAAGGATAATCCGTTATTTCCGATATGCTGTCGTCGCTGTCAGTAGAGAATATTTCATTTAGACTCCTTGAATATCTTTGCCATCCGGTCTGCAGAGGTAGCATACCGTTGCAGCCAGCCTGGAAATGACAGTGGTCGGGAGCCGAGGCACCGCATTTCGGTCCGTTATAGAATACCATCAGCTCAGGATATTCGGTCAGTATGCGGTGGATTTCTCCGTAGTTGCCGAGAATAGCCTGCGGCTGATGACTGCGCATCGGTATCGTATAGTGAACCGGCAGAATAGGGTATGGGTTGACAAGAATCTCGAAGTCTTTGTCGAGATATTTCGTCATCTGCTCCGCCGGACGGTTCTTTTTGCAGAGGAAGCAAGGACGCTGCTCGATAGATTTTTTGTCAATCTTCGCTCCGGTCGACACAATCCGGGCTGGGTTAAACTGCACCCTCATGGTGATGCCGTCGGCTGAGAGCGATTTCTGTTCTATATTATAAAGGTTACGGAAGTTGTTGCGTGCCAGTTCCCACTGCTCCATCTGTCGGTTGAAGAAGCGGTGGAGCGAGTTGTCGTCCATAAAATCCGTCTGTCCCTTCGTTATCATCTGCCTTGCCGACAGTTCGATGGTGCGCAGGCGGTCTTTATAGAGGTTGTTGGCATTAATCTTGTCGATGCTCAGAGCCGCATCGCTGTTTCCTCCCCAGCGGCGGCACAGATACAGTTCGGTGAAGATTCTTCCGATTTTGTATCTTCGGCAGAAGGCGAGAGCCATGGCATAGTCCTCGCCGTAGCTCGTGTTCGGGAACTGCAGTTGTCGGAGCAGCGGTGTGAAGAAGGCTCTCGGAGCTCCAAGTCCGTTTATGCGCAAGGCATTGTTGCATCCATTCTCGTCAGTCCATTCAGCATGGTTAATGAGTCCTGGCGGAAGAGTATTCAGATCGAAGTCGCACATGCGGTAGCTGCCGATGATCATTGCTGCATGTTGCTTATGGAATTCGTCAACGATGGTCTGCAGCGTGTTAGGCGATGAGTAGAGGTCGTCGCTGTCGAGCTGCACGGCAAAACGTCCGCAGTGGCTGTCGTTTACAGCTACATTCCAGCATCCGCCAATACCAAGATCCGTTCGCTCCGGTTTTATGTGGATAAGTCTGTGTCTTGAGTTCTTCTTCTCTCTTTTTGTATATTCCTCAAGAAGACGTGTAGTGTTGTCGGTAGAATGGTTGTCTACAACGATGACATTGAATTTGAATTTCGTCTTTTGTGAAAGTGCACTGTCAACGGCATCACAGATAGTCTTTTCCCTGTTCCTTACAGGTATGATTACAGATGCCTCGTAGTCGAACGCCTGTTCTTTAAAGTCAGGCGTCTCATAGTAAGCCGTATCGATAAACGCCCCGATTTGTTTAAGGTGGTTCGTTACGGCATTTTCCATTTCTATTTGTACCTCGCGGTTGCGTGGATTAACATAGTCGAATTGTTTCTCGCCGCTTGTTCGTGTGTCGCTTTCTTCCTCGGTATACAGAAATTCGTTGATGTGGAAGATGCTGCCTTTACGGCTTAGGAAAAGACGCAGATCGTAGAAACCGGCGTATCTGTATTCCTTATTGGCAGCCGTTTCCGCATATTCGCGAATGCTGTCAGTCTTTAGCAGTATAACGCTACCGAAGTCGAAGTCATCACGCAAGCTTCCAGTCTGATAGTCGATTACGGGGTGTTGTACAGTCATTCCGTTTTCCACAGAGTAGTGGTCGCTGTATACCATTTCGGCATTAGTCTCAACCGCCACTCGCAGCATCCTCCTTATGGCATACAGTCCGATGGTGAGTGGTGTCGTCTTGGTATAGAGCAGGGCATAGTCGCAGTCGATATTGTCGGCAATGCTTGTAATTGCCGCCGACGACATTATGTTGTCAACAACGATCAGAGTGCATCCTTCCGGTGCAGTGTGGCTTTTGGCAAAGTCTTCGGACACGAGAAGGTTTATATGTTTCACAGCCCTGCATTCGCGCATTTGCTTCAGTGTGGGCTCAATTGCTTCAAAATCCGTACAAGGAATGAAACAGTCTGTTTTTATTATCATAATCAGTATGTTTTGTTTCTTTTTGCAAACTTACAGAAAATAAGTGGAAAAGACGAAAAAAAGCTTCTTCAAATGCAATGTGGTAAAATAAAAAACTGGATGAAAATTGTT
>DAIOXG010000011.1:0-20195 GCA_036758085.1 Prevotella sp.
GATTGAATTATCCGCAACACAATAAAGAGCTTAACGAAACGTTATATAAAGGAGAGAGTCCTGTAATTTTTACAAAGGCAGACTCTTCATTGCTGAAAGACGGCAAACCGTTTTTCGTGCCCGACGACATGGGACGTATCGACTACGAGACAGAAATCGTGGTACGTATCTGCCGTTTGGGAAAAGCCATTCCGGCACGCTTTGCCCACAGATACTACGATGCCGTAACCGTGGGTATTGACTTCACGGCTCGCGACCTGCAGAAAAAGCTCCGCGAGAAAGGTTTGCCGTGGGAGATGTGCAAGGGCTTCGACGGAGCGGCAGCCATCGGAGAGTGGGTGCTTGTGGATAAGTTCCGGGATGTGCAGACTTTGCCGTTTCATCTCGACATAAACGGCAAGACCGTGCAGGAAGGATGCACCAGCGACATGCTCTTTAAAATTGATGAGATTATAGAATATATCAGTAAGTATTTTACTCTAAAAACGGGCGATATCCTGTATACGGGAACACCGGTTGGAGTTGGTCCGGTAAATATCGACGACCATCTCGAGGGCTACATCGAAAGCCGTAAAGTACTTGAATTTAACATTAAATAGATGAAAAGAAATATACTTCTCTTCCTGATAATGATTCTTCTGGGCAATACAGCCGTAGAAGCACAGAAGTTTTTCAATCTTACCGCCAATGAAGTAAGAATTGGCGACGATATGCCTGTCTTTAAATATTCAGTAAGGCTCGGCAAGGCTTATGCCGATTCTACATATACCGTGTCGATAGACTATCCTGAGTTTATCGATATGAGCAGGCAGGATATCGAGAAGACAAAGGCGATAAGTTCAGAGAAACTGCCCGAGATGCCTCTTATACATCAGAATATCTGTGTGGAGAGGAAGCAAGGCATATTGGAAGTATATTTCAATCCTATAGTCTACAGAAACGGCAAATACCAGAAACTTGTCAGTTTCATGCTCAACGTCAAGTCTAAGGCAAAAAGCAAGAAAATGCTCCGTGTAGAAGCCGCTGAAGGAACGTCAAAGGCTGACAGGTATGTTAAGAACTCCGTACTCGCTTCGGGCAAATGGACAAAAATCCGTATACCCTCTACAGGTGTCTATCAGTTGACAGATGCCCTCATAAGGCGTGCCGGCTTTACGGATTTGAGCCGGGTTAAAGTCTATGGATATGGCGGCGGTTTGCATAAAGAGGAGCTCGACGGAGAGACTATAATGGGATATGACGATTTGAAGGAAGTCCCTACATGCACGGTCAACGGCAAACGCCTGTTTTATGGTATCGGAACCGTAACATGGGCATCAAAATTTGCCACTACAAGAACGCGCAACCCGTATTCCGACTATGGATATTATTTCCTTACGCAAAGCGACGGAGAACCGGTAGCCGTAGATTCGGCATCATTCGTCGGTTCATTCTATCCGTCGAATGATGACTACCATTCTTTGCATGAGGTAGATAATTATGCATGGTATGAGGGAGGGCGCAATCTTTATGAGAGTACACCGATAAATGCAGGTTCCACTTCTACTTATACCTTGACGGCACCGGCATCAGACAATGGCACGTCGGGAAGGATGATGATAAATATAACGTCATCAACTACCGCATCTGCTGAAATCCTGTTTAACGATTCCGTTGTAGGAAATCTAAGCCTGTCGAAAGCCCAAGACGACAGTTATTCCCATGCCTTGCAAACCTCAGGCTCTTATATGGTCAACAATATTCAGGGCAGCAACACCATAGCTGTGCGCAATACCGGCAGTTCAGTTATCAGACTCGATTTCATATCCTTGACCTTCAACGAGCCGCGTCCGGAACCGAAACTTTCAGCCACTACGTTCCCCGAGCCGGAGTATGTGTATAACATAACAAACCAGAACCATCATGCCGACAAGGCTTGCGACATGATAATCATTGTGCCGACGAGTCAGAAACTTACTCCACAGGCAGAGCGACTGAAGGCTTACCACGAGAAACACGACAAAATGAGCGTGCGCATCGTGCCTGCCGACGAACTTTACAATGAGTTCTCGAGCGGTACGCCAGAGGCTGACGCATACCGCCTGTATCTGAAAATGCTTTACGACAGAGCCGAGACCGATGGAGAGATGCCGAAGTATCTCGTTCTTTTCGGCGATTGTGTATGGGACAACAGAATGAATACGTCGGCAACATCCCTGTTCAGTCCCGATGATTATCTCCTTTGCTTCGAGAGTGAGAACTCCATGCATGCCATCGATTGCTTTGTCGATGAGGGATATTTTGTAGCACTCGACGACGGGGAGGGCGCAAACGCATCGTCAAACGGTTCGAAGACAGACAAATATGATATGGCTGTCGGCCGTTTCCCAGTTTCCACTCCCGAGAATGCAAAGATTATGGTGGATAAGTCCATCAGCTATATGGACAACGTTTATCCCGGCGAATGGCAGAACAAGGTGATGTTCCTTGGCGACGACGGAAACAACAATGTTCACATGAAGGCATCAGACAATGCTGCAAAGATTGTGGAAGAACTTGCTCCCGGCTTACAGGTAAAGCGTATCTTGTGGGATATGTATCCCGTTACGGCTACGGCTACCGGCAATACTTATCCGGAGATAACGGAGATTATAAAGAAACAGCAGAACGAGGGAGTCTTGCTCGTAGACTACTGCGGTCATGGACGTGCAGACCAGATGTCGCATGAGGGAGTGCTCCGTAGCAGTGATTTCTCTGCCTTTAAAAATAAGGAACTCTCTTTATGGATTACCGCATCCTGTGATATAATGCCTTTCGACGGCACCGTTACTAATATCGGAGAAAATGCCGTACTTAATCCGGATGGAGGAGCCGTGGCATTCTATGGTACTACGAGAACGGTATATACTAACTATAACGAGGCGATAAACAGAGCCTATCTTACAGCCCTCTTTACGAAGCAGAACGGCAAGTACACTTCTATTGGCGAGGCGCAGCGCATTGCCAAGAACAACCTCGTTACGGTATCTACCGGTGGCGACAAGACGGAAAACAAGCTTCAGTATAATCTGCTCGGCGATCCGGCTCTCGTCCTGAATATTCCTGGCGATACAATAGTTGTTGACAGCATCAACGGCATTTCTCTTGCGGAGGCTAATACGGTGCCACAGATGAAAGCCGGTTCTCGGGCTATTGTCAAGGGACATGTAAGAAACGGTGTGTCGGGCGAGGTGAACACAGACTTCACTGGTATCATAAACATCAATGTTATGGATTCAAAGGAAGACATAAAGGGAAGGATGAATGATACGGGTAAAGACGGAACAAGAGAGGCTATGACCTACAGTGACCGTATCAACACCATTTTCAACGGCAACGACAGTATTAGGGCTGGCAAGTTCGAGATACAGTTTGCCGTAACGAAGGACATCAATTATTCTGATAAATCCGGACTTATCACGGTCTTTGCCATCAACGACAAAAAAGACAAGACGGCAAATGGATATTCCGACAGCTTTATTGTTGGCGGAACAGAGGATTTGACAACCGACTCTATCGGTCCGTCGATATATTGTTATCTCAATTCCCCAAGCTTCGTAAACGGTGGAAACGTCAACAGCACTCCTTATTTTGTTGCCAACCTCTCCGACGACAACGGGTTGAACACATCCGGCAGCGGCATCGGTCATGAACTTCAGCTCGTGATAGACGACGACCCGATGAAGACTTACAGTCTGAACGACAACTTCTCGCTGGATTTCGGTTCCTTTACAAAAGGCTCTACATATTATAATATACCGGAGCTTGAAGAGGGCGCACACCGGTTGAAGTTTACGGCATGGGACATTCTGAACAATCCGTCTACGGCAACCTTGAAGTTTAATGTCGTAAAGGGCCTCACTCCAAAGCTTGCCGACATAAACTGTTCGAACAATCCGGCAAAGACCAACACCACATTCATCGTTGCCCACGACCGCAGCGGCAGCAACATTGATGTAAGTATAGAAGTCTTTGATGCGAGTGGCAGACTGCTGTGGACGCATAAGGAGAACGGAGTGTCTTCGGGCATCACCTACACATATAACTGGGATCTCTGCACCGATGTCGGCGGCAGACTCCAGTCTGGCGTCTACCTCTACCGTGTCCGCATGAGTTGCGACGGCAGTAGCGAAGTGTCGAAGGCAAAGAAGCTGATAGTATTAAACTAATGTTGATCGGTCCGTTTCAGAGAAGTTCAAGTGCCGATAAGGTGTTAAATCATCAGTCGAACACAATAATTTCATACTTTGTCAGTTATCATATAGCAATCACAATAATATAAACAAAGAATAATGAAGACAAACTTTAGAATATTTGCAGTTGCGGCAGTCCTTGCCTTTATGGGAGTAACAGCCCAGGCACAGGATAAGCGCTCTATGTTCAACCCGATACATACCGCCCTTGTGTCGCAGACAATTGCTCCGGATGCCCGTGCTGCCGGTATGGGTGATGTAGGAGCCGCCACCGATCCGGATGTAAACTCGCAGTATTGGAACCCTGCAAAATATCCGTTCTGTATCAGTCGTGCAGGCGTTGCCCTGAACTATACCCCATGGCTCCGCTCTCTCGTCAGCGACATGGATATCGCTTATCTCGCCGGCTACTATCGTATCGGCGACTATAGTGCGGTGTCGGCATCCCTTCGTTATTTCTCCCTTGGAGAGGTATATACCAATTATGACGGTTCTTCGGGTGATTTCACCAATGCGCAGACCATCAATCCGTATGAAATGTCGTTTGATGTGGCATACTCACTGATGTTGAGCGAGAAATTCTCCATCGCAGCCGGCGTGCGCTATCTTATGTCGGACATGCAGTATAGCTCCGATGAGGAAAGAACGGCATCGAGTGCCTTTGCTGCCGACATCGCCTGCTACTACAACAACTATATCAATATCGGTTCCCGCGAATGTCAGCTCGGCATTGGTTTGAACATCAGCAATATCGGTAGTAAAATAACATTCGGCGGTAGCGACTATAGTGAGTTTATCCCGACGAACATGCGTCTTGGTGCTGCCCTTATGGTTCCAATCGACGAGTTCAACCGCTTCACTATCTCGGCTGATGCCAACAAACTCCTTGTTCCTACTTATCCGCAGCAGGAGGAGGGAGAGAGCACTGAGGATTATCAGCAGCGTGTAGAAGATGAATATTACAACACGAGTAGTATCTCCGGTATCTTCAAGAGTTTCGGCGATGCTCCTGGTGGATTCAAGGAAGAGTTGCAGGAGATTAACTGGAGTGTCGGTGCTGAGTATGTTTACAACGACAAATTCTCGCTTCGTGCCGGTTATCACAACGAGTCTGAGAACAAGGGTAACCGTAAGTACTTCACCGTAGGTGCCGGTTTCCGCATGAGTGCCTTCACTCTCGATTGCGGTTATGTCATTGCCACCGCAAAGAGTAATCCGCTCGACCAGACACTCCGCTTCACCCTCGGCTTTGATATGGATGGACTGAAAGATTTGTTTAGGAGGAAGTAAATATGAAAATCCGCGTTGGTTTTGGCTACGATGTGCATAAGTTGGTGCCAAATAGAGAATTGTGGTTAGGAGGAATTCGTATAGAACACACCCTCGGCTTGCTCGGTCATAGTGATGCAGATGTTTTGATACATGCCATTTGCGACGCACTGCTCGGTGCGGCAAACATGAGGGATATCGGCTACCACTTTCCCGATACATCAGCAGATACACTCGATATCGACAGTAAGATTCTGCTGAAGAAGACGATAGACCTTATTGCCACAAAAGGCTACACGGTTGGCAATATAGATGCCACGGTATGTGCGGAGCGCCCCAAGATAAACCCTCATGTAGAGGCGATGAAAGAATGTCTTGCCGGTGTTATGGGAGTTGATGTTGATGACATTTCAATCAAGGCAACGACAACCGAAAAACTCGGCTTTACCGGTAGAGAAGAGGGTATAAGCGCCTACGCCACAGTACTGATATGTAAAGAATAACCCTTTCTTCAATAATAAGAGAATTTGATACTGTATTCTTTCCCCTGAAAGCATATTCCTAAGTATATACAGTATATTAAAAGTAGTTACAGAAAAATCAAAAATCCTTCACCGTACTTGTAAGTTGTTGACAGCTTGCTCTTTACGGTGAAGGATTTTTTTTTTCTCTCTCTTCCTCGCTGTTTTTTATAGACAAAAGACTGTAGTAGTAACAATATATGGTCAATCTGGAATATTATCTCTCCAAATGCCGGAAGAGCCAAATGTATTTATTCGTAGTTTTCTTTTTTGAAAAGCCACAAGACTCCCCGAAAGTGACAACAACAGTAAACTAATCCTGCACTTTTGTTATTTCAATCAAATACCGCAACTGTTTAGCCCAAACGCTACTGATGTTTGGGCTAAACGCTACTGATGTTTGGGCTAAACGCTACTGATGTTTCTATCAAACATCATTTTCAAAACAATCCATCTGTTGCCTTTGTTGTTTTTTGTGGTATTTTTATGCATGCCGATTAGATTGTTTCAAGAATTTTATGTAAGTTTGCAGAATTAATAACACATGTATACTATAATACACATTACATATCATAATACTAAAAAACATAGATATGGCGAAGAAAAAGCAGATTGTGGAGTGCGTACCGAACTTCAGTGAGGGACGCGACTTGGGTGTAATCAAGCAGATTACCGATGCCGTGGAGGCTGTGGAAGGAGTAAAACTCCTTGATGTTGATCCCGGCGAGGCAACAAACCGCACGGTGGTAACCTTTGTCGGAGAGCCGGAGGCAGTCGTTGAAGCGGCTTTCAATTCTGTTGCTAAGGCTGCTGAGCTTATTGACATGCGCAAGCATCATGGGGCACATCCGAGAATCGGTGCTACCGACGTACTGCCGATAGTACCGGTCAGCGGTATAACCCTTGAGGAATGTGCCGAACTGTCGAGAAAGCTTGCCAAGCGAATAGCCGACGAACTTTCTATTCCGTGTTATTGCTACGAAGCTGCTGCCTTCAAACCGGAACGCAAGAACCTTGCCGTTTGTCGTAAGGGAGAGTATGAGGGCATTGCCGAGCGTATCATGGACGAAAATGAGAAACCGGATTTCGGGGCACGTCCATACGACGAGCAAGTGGCAAAAACCGGTTGTACGGTAGTCGGAGCACGCGATTTCCTTATTGCCGTGAACTTCAATCTCAATACCACCTCAACGCGCCGTGCCAATGCCATTGCTTTTGATGTTAGGGAGAAAGGACGACCGGTTCGTGAGGGCAATCCTATAACGGGAAAGAAAAAGCTCGACGAGAACGGTAAGGTCATCATGCAGCCCGGCACATTAAAGGGCACTAAAGCCATTGGATGGTATATTGATGAATATGGCATAGCTCAGGTGTCGATGAACATCACGAATATCAATGTTACTCCGCTGCATAAGGCTTTTGATGAAGTTTGCCGTTGTGCGCAGAACCGTGGATTAAGAGTTACGGGAACGGAGATAGTAGGACTCGTTCCGGAGCGTGCCCTCACAGAGGCTGGCAAGTATTTCCTGGAGAAGCAGCACCGCTCGGCTGGTATTCCTAAGGAGGATATCCTGAAGATAGCCATAAAGTCTATGGGACTTGAAGACTTGCGCCCGTTCAACCCTAAGGAGAAAGTGATAGAATATCTGCTTGAGGGCGACAACGAAAAAAAACTCGTAAACCTCACCGTGAAGGGCTTTGCCGATGAAACCTCGCGCGAGAGTCCGGCTCCGGGAGGTGGTTCTGTATCTGCCTATATGGGTGCTCTGGGAGCATCACTCGCCACGATGGTGGCAAATCTGTCGAGCCATAAACCAGGGTGGGACGACCGCTGGGATGAGTTCGCAGAGTGGGCAGAGAAAGGCATGGAGCTACAGGAAGAACTCCTGCATCTCGTTGATGAAGATACCGAGGCATTCAACCGCATCATGGCAGCCTTCGGTATGCCGAAGAACACCGATGAGGAGAAGGCTTTGCGCTCAGAGGCAATACAGAGTGCTACACTCTTTGCCACCGAGGTACCGCTCGAAACCATGAAGGCATCGGTGAAGGTATTTGATGTTTGTCGCCAGATTGTTCGCGAGGGCAATCCAAACAGTGTTTCGGATGCCGGAGTGGGAGCCTTGGCAGCCCGTGCCGCGGTAATCGGTGCCGGTATGAACGTGAAGATAAATGCCGCTTCGCTGAAAGACCGTCAGAAGGCAGAGACGCTCATTGCCGAGGCTAACGCTATAATAGAAAAGGCAAATGCCGAAGAAAAAGAAATCACTCAGGAAGTGGAATTGAAAATTAAGAGCTGATACCAATTCCCAATAGGCCATAGGTCTTATAAGTCTTATTGGTCTTATAAGTCTTATTGGTCCTATATGTCTTATTGGTCCTATAAGTCCTATAAAAAAAGAAAAACTATGACAACAGAAGAATTCCAAAAAGAAATCCGCATCGGAATCCCCGACACCCTGCCGGAGCCGATGCCCTATGACAACGAGATAAACCACGCCCCAAAGCGTAAAGATATCCTCACACCCGAAGAGAAACGCCTTGCCCTGCGCAATGCTCTCCGTTATTTCCCTAAACATCTGCATGAGAAGCTTGCACCGGAATTTATGGAAGAGCTCCACAAATACGGTAGGATATACATGTATCGCTATCGTCCTCGCTATGAAATGTATGCCCGTCCTATCGACGAGTATCCTCATCGCTCTGAGCAGGCGGCAGCCATCATGCTGATGATTCAGAACAACCTGAACCCTGCCGTGGCGCAGCATCCTCACGAGCTTATTATATATGGTGGCAACGGCGCAATATTCCAGAACTGGGCGCAGTATCGTCTCACGATGAAATATTTGAGCGAGATGACCGACGAGCAGACGCTCGTGATGTATTCCGGTCATCCTATGGGCTTGTTCCCGTCTCACAAGAATGCACCCCGTGTGGTTGTAACAAACGGTATGGTTATCCCTAATTATTCCAAGCCCGACGACTGGGAGCGCATGAATGCTCTCGGCGTGAGCCAATACGGACAGATGACCGCCGGCTCGTATATGTATATCGGTCCGCAGGGCATCGTACACGGCACAACTATCACCGTGCTCAATGCTGCCCGCAAGCAGATGCAGAAGCCGGGCGAGCCAAAGGATATCCACGGCATGCTCTTCGTATCGTCAGGACTTGGCGGTATGTCGGGTGCTCAGCCTAAGGCGGGAAACATAGCCGGAGTGGTGAGCGTGGTTGCCGAGATTAACCCTCTTGCTGCAAAGAAACGCTATGACCAGGGATGGGTGGACGAGATGCACGACAATCTCGACGAACTGATTCCTGCCATTAGGAAAGCTGTGGCTGAGAAGCGCACGGTGAGCATGGCATACGTTGGCAACGTGGTAGACCTGTGGGAGCGCCTTGCCGACGAAGATATCCATGTAGACCTGGGTTCTGACCAGACATCGCTCCATAATCCGTGGGCTGGCGGATATTATCCTGTTGGCGTATCGCTCGAAGAGTCGAAACGAATGATGGCAGACGAGCCTGAGAAGTTCCGCGATCTCGTTCAGGTGTCGCTGCGCCGACAGGTGGCTGCAATCAACCGATTGACCGAGAAGGGCATGTACTTCTTCGACTATGGCAATGCCTTCCTCTTGCAGTCTAAGCGTGCTGGAGCTGACATCGTGTTGCCAGACGGCAGATTCCGCTATCCATCGTATGTGCAGGATATCATGGGACCGATGTTCTTCGACTATGGATTCGGTCCGTTCCGTTGGGTCTGCACCTCCGGCGACCCGAAAGACCTTGCCGTTACCGATCGCATCGCTGCCGACGTGATGGAAGAGATTAAGGCTACGGCTCCGAAGGAAATTCAGGGACAGATGGCTGACAATATCCATTGGATTCGCGAAGCTGGAAAGAATCACCTCGTCGTTGGTTCACAGGCTCGCATCCTCTATGCCGACTGCGAGGGAAGAACGAAGATTGCCCTTGCCTTCAACGAGGCAATAAAGCGTGGCGAGATTAGCAAACCGATTGTTCTTGGGCGCGACCACCACGACGTTTCGGGCACCGACTCGCCGTTCCGCGAGACGAGCAATATCTACGACGGTTCGCAGTTCTGTGCCGACATGGCTGTACAGAACGTTATCGGCGACTCCTTCCGCGGTGCCACATGGGTTTCAATCCACAATGGTGGCGGCGTAGGCTGGGGCGAAGTGATAAACGGTGGCTTCGGTATGGTAATCAACGGTGATGACGATTCTGCACGCCATATCCGCGAAATGCTCTTCTGGGATGTGAACAACGGCATTGCCCGTCGCTCATGGGCTCGCAACGACGGTTCTATGAGTAGCATTGAGCGTGAGATGCAGCGCACACCAGGCTTGCAGGTAACAATGCCAAACATCGTAGACGACGAGCTGATCAACAGATTCTAAACAATAAGACTTATAGGATTAATAACTCTTCTAAGAGTTCTATTAGTCCTATATGTCCTATTCGTCTTATATGTCTTATATCTCCTAAAAAACAAAAACAATGATACACCAAATTTCAGCCGAACACCTCACCATCGAGCGCATCGGCGAGATAATATACAAGGGCTACAAACTTGAATTGAGCGATGATGCCCGCCATCGCATAGTACGTTGTCGAGAGTATCTCGACAAGAAAATTGCCGAGACCACAACTCCGGTCTATGGTGTAACAACCGGTTTCGGCTCACTGTGCAACGTGTCGGTAGGTGCCGACCAGCTTGCACAGTTGCAGATAAACCTCATGATGTCGCATGCCTGTGGCGTTGGCGACCGTGTGCCTAACGATATCGTAAAGATTATGATGTTCCTCAAAATACAGTCGTTGAGCTACGGCTATTCCGGTTGTAAGCTCGACACCGTGGAACGTCTCATCGATTTCTTCAACAACGATATCTATCCTGTTGTATATATGCAAGGCTCGCTCGGAGCCTCTGGCGACCTCGTGCCGCTTGCCCACATGTCGTTGCCACTTGTCGGCCTTGGCGAAGTGGAATACAAGGGTAAGATAATGAGCGGTGCACAGATTCTCAAGTCGAAGCGCTGGAAACCGATACAGCTCGGCTCTAAGGAAGGACTCGCCCTGCTCAACGGTACGCAGAATATGAGTGCCTTTGCAGTATGGGCTTTGCTCAACGGTATGCGCCTTTGCGACTGGGCAGACAAGATTGCCGCCATGTCGCTCGATGCTTATTACGGATTGCTCTCGCCTTTCACAAAGGCAGTTCATGTGGTTCGTCCGCACAAGGGACAACTCTCTACCGCTGCCCACATGCTCGAACTGCTCGAGGGCAGCGAGATAGCACAGAAGTCTAAGTCGTATGTACAGGATCCTTATTCTTTCCGTTGCATTCCACAGGTGCACGGAGCGGCAAAGGACACATTAGAATACGTTAAGTCGGTTATCGACACCGAAGTGAACTCTGCCACCGACAACCCTACGGTTTGTCCTGACGAAGACCTTATCATCTCTGCCGGCAACTTCCATGGCGAGCCGATTGCTCTGCCGATGGACTTCCTTTCTATCGGACTGAGCGAACTGGCCAATATCTCTGAGCGCCGTATCTACAAACTCGTTTCCGGCACCCGTGGACTGCCGAGCTTCCTCGTGGCAAATCCGGGAGTGAACAGTGGATTCATGATTACTCAATACACGGCAGCATCGGTGGTAAGCCTTAACAAGAGTCTTGCCACACCGTCGTCGGTAGACAGCATCCCGTCGTCGCAAGGACAGGAAGACCATGTCAGCATGGGTGCCAATGCAGCTATCAAGCTTTATAAGATTGTGCTCAACGTGGAGCGTGTGCTCGCCATCGAACTCTTCAATGCTGCCCAAGCACTCGACTTCCGTCGTCCGCTCAAGTCGTCGCCGGCTGTTGAGGCTATATACGAGGAGTATAGAAAGGTAGTGCCGTTTATCGTAAACGACGAGGTGATGTATCCGCACATCCAACATTCTATCGAATTCTTGAGAAAATGAGAAAACTGATAACAAATATAGGTATCCTTGCCGGCACAGACACGGAGCGCAAGCCCCGTCTGTGCGGCAAGGATATGTCGATTTTTAACACCCTTCAGGATGCGTGGCTACTGATAGAAGACGGTAGGTTTAAGTCATGGGGCGAAATGAAGAACCTCGCTGCCGGAGGTATTTCTGTGGATGAGGAGATTGATGCCAAGGGCGGTTGTGTCATGCCGTCGTGGTGTGACTCGCATACCCATATAGTGTATGCCGGAAGCAGAGAAGGGGAGTTCGTGGATAAAATCCGTGGCTTGAGTTATGCCGAGATTGCAAAGCGGGGTGGGGGAATTCTCAACTCTGCCGATTTGCTGCACACTCTCTCTGAAGATGAACTCTACCGAGAGGCAATGCTCCGGGTTGAAGAGATTATGCGAAAGGGTACGGGCTGTGTGGAGATAAAAAGTGGCTACGGACTGAATACTGCCGACGAACTGAAAATGCTCCGTGTTATCCAGCGCATAAAGGAAACCTCGCCGCTCAAGGTGAAGTCCACTTTCCTCGGTGCTCATGCCGTGGGCAGAGGCTACTCGCAGTCGGATTATGTAGACCTCGTGGTAAACGAGATGATTCCAGAAGTAGGCAGGGAACGGCTTGCCGACTTCGTTGATGTGTTCTGCGACGAGGGCTTCTTTACTCCCGAAGAGACGGCTCTCATTCTTGAGGCTGCCGACAAATGGGGAATGAAACCTAAGATTCATGCCGACGAACTTGCTTCGTCGGGTGGGGTGGAGGTTGGAGTAAAGCACGGTGCCCTCTCCGTTGACCACCTTGAGAGTATGACGGTAGAGGAGATTGAACTGCTGCGCAATTCGCAGACCATGCCTACGGTATTGCCCGGTACGTCGTTCTTCCTGAATATGCCATACGGCAAGGCGCGGCAGATGATTGACAGCGGATTGGCGGTGGCTGTGGCGAGCGACTATAATCCCGGTTCCACACCATCCGGCGACATGAAGTTTATCGTTTCTCTTGCCTGTATAAAACTCCGTTTGCTTCCAGCCGAAGCTATAAATGCCGGTACGCTTAATGCCGCTGCAGCCATGGGAGAGAGCAAGGATTATGGAAGCATTGCCGAAGGAAAAGTTGCCAACTGCTTTATCACGGAACCGATTCCGTCGGTGGATTATATACCGTATGCCTATACCTCGCCGATAGTGAGCAGGGTGGTGCTGAATGGCTGTTTCATATAGAATATAATAAGCCAATAAATTGTTTTTTGGGGCAAAAAATGTTTGCTCTAATGTAAAAATCCTTTTTTTACCATAGTTTGACCTTTGTATAATTGGGCGTTTCTTGTAATTTTGCTGTCAGAATAATTACAGTTTAAAACCAAAAACTAAATCGTCAAACTATGGTAAAATCAAATTTTTTTATAGGCAGAATATTTGTTTTTCTTGTCTTGCTATGTATGTCGCCTTTATTGTTGGCGCAGTCAGTCGTGGAAAATGTTAAAGCCTCAAGAGACAATACAGACTCTGTCATTGTTGAGTGGGAGAAACTATTGACGTTAAGACACTGATGCGTACAGACGGAACGCCGCTTGACCCGAATGCTTTCACTCTTTCTGATGATGGCATGGAGCAGCGTCTCCTTTGGGATGCAAGAGCCGACATTGGTGAAAAGGTTTATTCTGATGGCTTGACAGTAACTGTTTCCTGTGTTTGTGTGAAACCTGACAATGGTTCTGCTTCGACAACAGTTTTCGCAGATGAGGCTGTATCGGGTAAAACAGAAAGTATAGACTTGCATACGTATATACTTCAACCGGTATTGAGATAAAATAATTCGGATCGTTTTGTTTGCCCTATTGTATTGATAGAAACACCGGTGGTATTTGGTGAAAGTACTCCCGGTGTTTCTTTTTTTGTTAAATTCAGCCAAAACGTTGGGCAGTTCAAATATTAGCTGTATATTTACAAACATTTTGTAATCTACAGAGATATGGCGAGAAAATTATACCCTATAGGAATACAGACATTCGAGAGAATCCGAAAGGAGGACAAATTATATATAGACAAAACAGAATACGTATATCGTATGGCACATACCGATGGTACGTATTTCTTTTTGAGCCGTCCGCGCCGCTTTGGCAAGTCATTGCTGGTAACAACTTTCCAAAGCTATTTTGAAGGGAAAAAGAAACTCTTCGAGGGACTTGCCATTGAAAAGATGGAGAAAGAATGGAAGGAATATCCAGTCTTGCATTTTGACATGAGTTTGGGAAAGCACATGGATAACGGGCAGTTGGGGCGTTTCCTTTTATATATATTAAATGATAATGAGAAGCGCTTTGGTGTTACTTGTGATTCTCCTGATGCCAACTTGCGACTCGCCAATTTGATACAAGCCGTTTACAATAAGACCGGCAAACAGGTTGTGGTACTCATTGATGAGTATGACGCTCCGTTACTGGATGTAGTGCATGAACAAGAGCAACTCGAAGCCCTTCGCAATACAATGCGCAACTTCTACAGTCCACTGAAAGGGTGCGAGTCTATGCTGCGCTTTGTTTTTATGACTGGTATCACAAAGTTCTCACAGCTCAGCATATTCAGCGAACTTAACAATATCAAGAATGTAAGTATGGATGAGCATTATGCCTGTATCTGTGGTATTGCCCAGGATGAATTGCTTAGCCAAATGAGTGATGATATTGATGAACTTGCAAGAAAGCTGAAGCTGAATAGAGACGAAGCCATAAATGAACTGAAGAATCATTATGATGGTTATCACTTCTGCTGGCCCTCGCCAGATGTATTTAATCCATACAGCTTGCTTAACTGTTTCGCCGACGGAAAGTTGGGGGCTTACTGGTTCGGTTCTGGAACTCCTACATACCTCATCAAGATGATGAAAAAATTCAAAGTGTTGCCCAGTGAACTCAAACCTATGCAAGCCAAGGCTAATGCTTTTGATGCTCCGACAGAAGGAATGAGAACTATTACTCCTCTTATGTATCAAAGTGGTTATACCACGATAAAAGGATATGATGCGGAAACGGATCTGTATACTCTTGACATTCCAAACAAGGAAATTAAAATTGGATTGTATGAGTGCTTGTTGCCTAATTATCTGGAAGAATATGCAGAACAGGGAGATGTGGCAATAGCCAAGATGTCGGCATTGATTAAGCGGGGGGAAATCGACGGAGCCTTGTCTCTCTTGTCTGATTTCCTGAAAACCGTTCCATATTGCGACAACACCAATTATGAGGGCCACTACCAACAGATGTTGTATATAATTTTTGTTTTGCTGACTAATTATAACATTCAAGTGGAACAGCATACGGGAAATGGAAGAATTGACATTTCTATGGAAACGGCTGATTTAGTGTATATTGTGGAACTGAAGTTCGGAAAAAGTCCTGAGAAGGCTTTGAAACAGATTGAGATAAAACAATATACCGATGCTTTCAGAATGAAAGACAAGAAAATCGTTAAGGTTGGCGTAAACTTTACGGTCAAGGATGGAATAAACAATATTGAATGGAAAGTTTCAGATAAAGAATAAAATTATGGACTATTTACCAAAAGACCCGGCAATACTCGTTTCGAGCGTCAATATGCTGCTGCGCGACGAGGAATATGATTCGCTGGAGCAGCTCTGCTATGCCTTCGACCGCAAGGCGGAGGAAGTGAAGGAATACCTCAAAGGATACGGATACGTATACAGCGAAAGTCAGAAACAATTCAGACCGGAGGGCTACGACGAATGATTACACAGGACGCAATAGAAACGGCTTACTGCTTCTTCCATCAGAAAGAACGGGTTTATGCACATTCCACTATGGATTGGCAGAAGGATGATATAGAATATGCCATATCAGAATATGTAGACGGGATGAACAGAGAGTTGTATGAAGAGCTTTCAGATGGTAATGGTACATTCCTTCACGAGCATGGCACTTTTTATGCAGATCTGCTCACTGCGATACATAAACTCGATAAAATGATGCAAAAATAAAGGAAAAGGATATTAAAAGTTTTAAAATCGTTTCCGTAGCTCAGTTTTTTTTACTATCTTCGCAATCGAAACAAATCGAATTAACCTTGCGCTTATTTTTTGTCGTCTTTATTCCGGCAAATTCATTATGCTCCATTGAGCATGACTGCGCATGAAAATAATAGAAGAATGAGTATAAAAAAACTGAAAATAGCATTTATATCGTTGTGTGCCGTAGCTTTACCGGCATTCGCCGGACCTGCCGACGACAACGACAACCAGAATGAGGATGAGATTGAAAACTTTGATTTCCTTTACACCAACGATGGCAGCGTGGAGAACTACGATGTCGTTTCGATGGAGAATATGATGGACGAGGCATTCTCGCTCATCGGAACAAGATACAGAGCCGGGGCTTCCGGTCCTGGCGGTTTCGACTGCTCCGGTTTTACAAGTTATCTTTACCGTCAGATTGGCATAGACCTGAACCGCTCGTCGCGCGGACAATATACCCAGGGCGAAGCCGTAGCAAGCAACGACTTGCAGAAGGGCGACCTCGTATTCTTTACAAGTCCGGGTTCTGGCCGTTCCATCGGTCATGTAGGTATTGTGGTTGACTACGACCCGATGAAAAAGAAGTTCAGCTTCATCCACGCCAGTTCCTCAAACGGCGTTACAGTAAGCAGTTCCACAGAGCCGTTTTATTCGCGCCGTTATGTGGGGGCAAGGAGAATAACTCAGCAGTAAAGGAACACTATTGTATAGAATGAAGGGTGAGGGGTATTTTTATCTCTCACCTTTTTGATTCTTGTTGGTTATATGTCGTGATTCACCTCTATATAATCGTTTTCTTGTATTAGACTATTACCGAAATTTGTCTCCTTTGTCGTTTGTAGAATTTTTTTGCATTACCTTTGCATAAGCTAAGCTGCATCTCGTATTTATAACGAAATTGAACTGATATGCATAAAAGAAAAATTATCACATTATGTGCAGGGGCTACTATAGCCCTGGCATCCTGTGCCACTCACTACCAGATGGATGGCGTAACACGTAGCCGTATCATTATCGACAACCGTTACGATAATCCTAATGATACAAAGGCTCAGAGTTTTATCACCCAGTACAGGACAAAGGTTGACAGCGTGATGAGTCCCGTAGTAGGCAGGACGGCACGCTATCTCGACAAGTACCAACCCGAGAGTCCGCTGTCTAACCTCATGGCGGATATCCTCCTGTGGGGCGGCAAGCCGTTTGACGAGAAACCGGACTTTGCCGTATATAATATAGGTGGAATAAGGGCTGCCTTCGCAAAGGGCGACGTTACTTACGGCGACGTGCTCGATGTGGCACCGTTTGAAAACAAGATCTGTTTCTGCTCGCTGTCGGGAGAAAAGGTAACGGAACTGTTTCAGCAGATGGCTGATTTCGGCGGACAGGGCGTGAGCCATGGCGTTGAGGCTGTGGCAGACAAACAGGGGAAAATCGTCAGTCTGAAGATAAACGGACAGCCGGTTGACCCGCATCGCCAATACCGCATTGCCACTCTCGACTATGTGGCAGAGGGCAACGACAAGATGGTGGCATTCAAGAGCAAGACCGATGTGAACAGTCCGAAAGGAAAGGAAAACAACGTGCGCTTTATCATCATCAACTATTTCCGGGACGCTGCCGCACAAGGCAAGGAGGTTGATGCCAAGACTGAGGGAAGATTTGTAATAAACAAGTAAAAAACGAATAACAGCACAGAATATGAAACGTATAATAATAATGTCATTGTTTGTCCTGTCGCTCGCCATCAGTGCAGCGGCTGGCGGAAAGAAACAATTGCTAATACTTCATACCAATGACACCCACAGCTGCATAATGCCACTGAAAACGACCCTTGCCGACACGCTGAAAGCGGGTAGAGGAGGATACCTGCGCCGTATGGAAATGGTGAACGAGGAGCGGAAAGCCAATCCTGATCTGTTGCTCTTCGACAGTGGCGACTTTTCGCAAGGTTCCCCTTACTATACCATGTTTAAGGGAGATGTGGAGGTAGGACTCATGAACATGATGCACTATGATGCTGCAACCATCGGTAACCATGAGTTTGACTTCGGTCTGGAGAATATGGCGCGACTGTTCCGTATGGCAGAATTCCCTATCGTGTGTGCCAATTACGACTTCACCGGCACTTGTGTGGAGGGACTTGTAAAGCCGTATGTGGTGATAAAGCGAAATGGAATGAAAATAGGAGTCTTCGGACTGGCGCCGGAGATGAAGGGACTTGTATCCGACAAGAATTGCGTTGGCGTGAAATTCCTCGACCCCGTGGCTAAAGCTCAGGAAATGGCAGACATACTGAAGAATGAGAAGAAATGCGACCTCGTAGTATGTATCTCGCATCTGGGATGGGGAACAAGCGGCGTCAACGACCAGGTGATGATGTCGAAGACAAGAAATATCGATATCGTATTGGGCGGTCATTCACATACATTCTTCAATACTCTCAGATATGTGAAGAATCTCGACGGTGTGAGCGTGCCCAACGACCAGAACGGAAAGAGCGGAATCTTCGTGGGCAGACTGCTCGTGGATATGAAGAAGAAATAATGGAAACGATATAAAAAACAAAGAAGCGGCTTCCCGAAAGAAGTCGCTTCATAGTTTCTAAAACTTAATAATATATGAGATTTTATTCTCCTAATATGACATTAGTCCACAAGACGATTATTACTCGCCAAGGCTGATAGCCTCAGATGGACAAACAGAAGCGCAAGTACCGCACTCTGTGCAAGCATCTGGATCGATTGAATACTTATCACCCTCTGAAATTGCGCCTGAAGGACACTCGTCAATACATGTACCGCATGCGATACAGTTGTCACCAATTACGTAAGCCATAATGTTTTTATATTAAATTGTTAATAAAGTTTCTGTACTAATTTTTGTACCTTGCAAAGGTAGTGTTTTTATTTTAAATACCTAATATTTGGTATGTTAATTTTTAAAAAATATCAATTTTGCCATATATTGATGGCATTTTTCATGTTTTAAATACTCATTTTGAGTATTGCGCTTATCCTTTATACTAATATATATTAGGTATTTATTGTGGCATCAGTTAATCATGTCATTCAATTTTTAAGATTTTACGTATACGAAATAAATCATTGGTTGCCGACTTTTAGCTTTTGAGTGATACAAGAACAATAGCGACCCACAGTAAATTCTTTATTGCAAACTTGGAAATAGTTATTGCAAACTTTGCAATAACTTTTTTAAGTGTCGGATTCGGCTTTTCTTTGTCCTTTTCCACATGAAGGTGAGGGGAGAGGAAAATTACGAATTATAGAGACTCCAGTATGTTATAAGAAACAATCTTTTTCATTTATACAATAAGTAAGGCTTTACTGCGTTATATATAAGATAAAACAGACTGAAAAATGAAAAGAACTCTCGCTTTTTTAACCGCTTTGCTTGCCGCCGCTTCTCTTTGGGCGCAGGATACACAAGTGCAGAACCGTCCGTATACTGACTTGCGCCCGTTCCACTTTGGAGTGATGGTCGGCACTCACTGGCAGGATCTGGAATTCCAGAATCTCGGTCCGCAGACGGTGCAGGGCGTTGAGGGAACAAAGACGATAACTGTTGACCAGGACCGCTGGGATATGGGATTTACCGTGGGAGTGCTCGGCGAGGCTCGCCTCGGCACTCATTTCGCATTCCGTCTCGCACCGGCAATGTATTTCGGTACGCGCCACCTTACTTTCATGAATCTTACAGACAAGGACGGAAATGGCGATTACATAAAACAGGGACAGGACTTGAAGTCGGTTTATATTTCTACAGCCATGGATCTTATATTCAGTGCGCCCCGATTTAACAACCATCGGCCATATCTTATGGTGGGTTTCAATCCGATGCTGAATCTTGCCGGCGGCGACAGCGATTATGTGAAACTGAAAAAATATGATGCCTTCCTGGAATTCGGATTGGGATGTGATTTCTATCTGCCGTTCTTCAAATTGCGTCCGGAACTGAAATTCTGCTACAGTCTTACGAACAGTCTCGACAAGAGTCATAAGGACCGTTTCCTGCCGAACTCCCCCGAGAGCTACATGTATGCCAATGCTGCAAAAGAGGCACGCAGCAAGATAATCGCCCTTACGTTCTACTTTGAATAAAACAAGGAAGATTGAAAGATTGAAAAATTAAAAAATTAAAA
>DAIOXG010000012.1:0-20003 GCA_036758085.1 Prevotella sp.
GTGCCGCCACCGCCGCCACCGCCGGATTTCTTGGAATCCGAAGAACTGGACGGTTCCTTTGCGCCTTTGGAAGAGCCGGAGTAGGTAATCTCTCCTTCTTTCAGACTGCCGACAATACCGCTTTTCGTGGTAATCGTTGTTCTCGCACCGCCATGTTTTTCGCCAAAGTCGTAGTAATCCTGGGGATTCATACGCTCCCCGTTTTTACCAATCATCCCAAAGTGAAGGTGGGTTCCTGTAGTGTTGCCGGTATTTCCGACAACCCCAAGAACAGTACCGGCGGCAACGGTATCACCAACATGGATATCATCGGATAAGGAATCCATATGCCCGTAGAATTGCCGTGTACCGTTGGGAAGCTCAATCTCAACGTAGTTACCGTAGCCGCCGTTCCAGCGTTTCTGTACGATTTTACCACCCTCAACAGCGGTGGCATAAGGTGTACCCTTCCCTATGGGAGCGAGGTCTACGCCGTTATGATTGATAGAGCCAACGCCGTTGGTAGCACCGGCAGAGCGATAACCATAGTTCGAGGACAACTCAAAAGCTACGTTCATCGGAGCCGACATATATTTGCCGTCCTTCAATTTATCCAATGCCGTCCGGGAAGCAAGGTGAGACAGCTCTTCCTTCGTTCTGCCGGTATTAGAATGAGGGTCAGCATCTTTCACGGCGGTATAGATCACGTCAAGTTCCGGTTCGGCATCCTTTTCTAAATCAATTTCAACAGAGCCGCCATCGGTGAAATGACAATCCTTTTTCGGGCTCCATCCACGCATAGCAACAAGAGCCGATTTGTACTTCGCCGGAAGATTCATCGTTTCTACCCTAGCAACATATTCATCCTTGCCCTCAATCCCCTTATTGCAATACTCATAAGCCCAGATGGCTTCCTCAATTGTCCAGCCAAGGTCTTTTGCCGGGGTATCAAGATATTTCCCCCCGTTATCCCATGCGCTGCCAAAGGATTTACCCAGCTGGCTGATCATATTTCCGTATGCCCCTTCAGAGAAATCGGCGGCAGTCCAATCGGAAAGAACGGTGGTTTGGTCAACAAAGGCGTTATATACCGCAGCCATCGCATCCTTAGTGAGGTCTTTTTGACTTGCAAGGAAATTAGAAGCCGCAACGGCACGTTCCTTTTTACTCATAGTGTCGTTGTAATATTCCAGCTGCGTATACAGAGTAATAACCGTCCCAACGTCAAGCCCGTGGTCATCTTGTAAAGCCATAAGCTTCGCATCAAAGGTATCGCTCAGCAAGTCCATAGCCTTCATTTCCTGGTACTTCTGGTTTCCGTTCAGCGTGTCATCCTTGAGGATTTCCATTCGCTTGATGTCGGAAGCGTAATCTCCCTTACCTTCCTCTTTCGCTTTGGATTCCAGCTGATTCAGATAGGCTTTGTCCGATACATACTTTGCTAAGGAAATATCGGATTTCATGATCTGCCGTGCCTTGATATTCGTCTTGGTACTCGGAAGATAACCCTTGTCCTTTAGGAAATCCTCCTTATAAATACCGTAAACGTATTTCTGCAATTCCTCTACAGCCTTCGCCTGGGCTTTCATAGAATCCAGCTGCTGGAAATGAGGATCGGCAAGCAGCTCTTCCAAGCCTTCCCGATACTGTTTCCCGGCGTTCTTGTTCCATTCCGACATTTCCTCATTGGTAAGGCGCACCGTTTTGTTTCCTACTTTAATGCTGGTCGGTGCCGATTGCGCTGCAAGAGTCAGTCCGGTTACACCTGCCAAATCATGGATGGTAGATTCCGCTGCGCTTCTGTTATCCTTCGTCACGTTGGCGGGGTCAAGAAATGCACTGAAAGCACGCTCTGCCCAGCTGGGGTCATCGCTGATTTTGCTGTTGCGAATGGGATTCCCCATGGCGTCGTATTTCACCGGCAGCGTTTTCGATAATCCCGGAATCGAAGATACCATGTTATTGACCATCGTTCCGAGAATCGGACTGCTGGGGTCATAAGTCTGGCGGTCGTAGGGGTCAACAAAGTCCGCAATCTGTTTCAACAGTGTCGGCGTAAACTGAGAGGGAACGCTGGCAAGAGTTTTTGCAATCATTTCCGTAAAGGAATCCTGCGCCAACGATTCCTGCAAAGTCTGAGCAAAAGACTGCTCAAACACCGCAGACATTGCCGAGTCAAAGGTAGCAAAAATCGTGTCGGTGACTTTATGGAAATAATCCTTATCCTCGTTATCGTTGCCGGTTATAATGTCATAGGTATTTACACCCATTGCCACCGGAGCCATAAGAGGGGCAATGTATTTCCAGGAATACCATTTATCGCCGATTTTAACGCAGTAGGGATGTTCCCCATCCTCATCTCCGGCAGCACCGGTGATTTCAAGGATGCCAAGAGCTTTCAAAGCAATGGTGGTAGCGAAAATCAAAGTCCCGGCAGCAGCCTTCCCCGCATCGTTTGCCAGTTTAAACTGCGCCATCTTTTCGCCGTCGCTGCCCGATTCCGCCCTTCGGAAAAGGTGGGCATCGTAAGCAACCTTTGTCCAGCCCAAAGGAGAATACTCAAAGGAACCCTTCATGATATTGGCAGGAGTTTTGATAAAGACGTTAAGAATAGAGCCAAGCCCAAATTCCTTGCCGAAGTTCAAGGTGTTTGTAATGGAGGAAACTGCCTTGGTTACGGCATTATCATCCTTCCAGGTGCGCTCCATGGCAACCTGATTTGCCATTCGTTCCGCAAGCTCCGGCGATACATTATCGCCGTTCATTTCCTCGATGTCCTTTTTCGTGGTGTTCCGGTAGGCTTCTTCAAAAGGACGGTCAGCTGCCTGCATAATGGTGGAAAGCCCTCGGTCAACACGGTTGGCGGCTCTGCCCAAAGCGTTACGATTGGAGAAATTATCTCCTTGCATCCCTTCGTATTTCGCACCGCCTGCGCTGGTGTCGATGCCCATACGTGCATCAGCAAAGGTTTTCACAAACCCCTCTTTTGCCGCCATAAAAGATTCCTTCGGACGATATTTCATCCGCTGAGAACGGAAGCCGGTATCTTTCGCTCTGGCTGCCAAACGGTCAGCAAGCACGCTGAAAGGCTTTGAAGTGATATTGGTAGCATACACGGCAATATTGGGACCAAGGTTTCGTTCCTGAGTCTTTACGTTTGCCAGCAGGAAAATCCGTCGAATCGCTTTCACCGAATCCCAAATTGTCGGCAGGGAATAATCCTGAATCACCTTCGATGCCAGCTTTCGGGCAACCAAAGAAGCATCCTCGCTGCCGTATTTGGCAAGGCGTTTCTGGATGCGGTCAATATATTCCATCCCTTCAAAGTCGGAAAAATCGGCATCTGCGCCATCCCGTTCAATGCGTTCCGCAATGGAAATGTAGTCTAAAACTCGCTGCATATCCTCGGGAGAGATATTCGGCATCCCCATATTTTCAAATACCAACTGAGCATCACCGGCATTGTCAAAGTAACCTAAATTGTTGAATTCAATTAAGCGGTCAATGTAAGTGCGGTAGGCTCTGCCTTCGCCGATAGAAACCTTGCGTTCACGCATCCGCTGCAATGCGGCTTCCCGGTATTTGCGAATCCGAAGATTCACGGCTTCTTGAATGTCACCTCGGATTTGCAAAAGCAGATCACCGTCAATATTCATATCTGAGGTAGCACGTGCTAAAAGGGTGTCAACTACGCCGTCAACGCCTTTTTCCTTTACTGCATCAACAAGGCTTACTCCATCCTCATTTAATCCGTTTTGGATAATTCGGCTAAGGATTTTCTCTACAGTCTCATCATCAGTAGCTTCCAGAAGGTCGAAAATAGAATCAGAAAGAATCTCCTCTTCCTGCCCTGTCATGGCTTCCCGAACTTCATCGTTAATCTTCGTAGGAGAGAATCCGTTTCTCCGGGCATAATCCCGATTCAATTTTGCCGTTGCATCATTTAAAAAACCCTCCGGGGTCAATTTCCTCAGGAGGGTGTTGGTCTGCAAGGCTCTGCCGATAACGGTGCCCAGCTTCCCACGCTGTTCCTGAATACGGGAAGCTCTCGCCATATCGCCGGAGTTCACGGCGTCCACGTATTCCAGAATCAGTTCCGTTGTTAAGTTGTCAAGCTCCGCACCTTGGGCGGATTCTACCTGCTCAAAAAGATTTGTTAAGCGATCTTCATCATACCAATGAGCTTCTCGGTTTGCCCAGGCTTGCTCTTCGGTTTCTCGATTGCTTTTCGGTGTGTAGGTGTAACCTTCCCGGTCAGCGGCAATGTTTTCTTCAATGGCATTTTCTGCTTCGGTCTGGTTGTTTTCCCGGGCAACGCTACGGGCGGTAATCGCAGATTGCGACACACGGCGGTTATCGCTGTCATTTCTTCGGCTAATGGAATATTGCGTGCCGCTAATCTGGTTTAACACGTTCCGGTCACCATATACCCGGTCAATTTCATTGGCGTTATTCTGGGTAAGTGGAATCAGCTCATACAGAGAAATGTCCTCCGAAGGATTTGCACCGTAAAGCTCCAAGGAATTAATGGTTTCCGCTGCATTTCTAGCGGTGCCCTCGGGAACCACCACGATAGTAACTTCCGTTACTCCGGCTTTCTCTAAGGCTGCCATGCGCTTTAATCCGTCACCGCCAAGCACGATGCCTTCTTTCATGTTTACACGAATAAAAGGAGTTTCAGCGTTTTCCAGATTTTCCAAGTTTACCCTTCTTGCCCTTGCACGCAGTGAATTTGCTCTCTTTTCCCCTGCTACAAGATTTAGGAAAGAAGTAGGGTCAATACTTGTCACAAAGGCTTTGGCGGTCTTTGTGTTTCGTTTCCCGTATTGGTTTATAAGTCGGAGAATTCTGTCTCGGGAGAGATGTAATCTTCGGATTCCGGTATCTGCGGGTCGGTTTCGTCGAGTATTCTCAACAGTTCCTCTCCGATAAGGGATTCTGTCAGATTCTCTTGATTTGCTTCCAGGAATTCCAGCATTATTTCTTCCTGCTCTGGGGTCTGAAGAAAGCTCCCCAGGCAAGCGGCCATGTCCTTGCTCATTAACCCCTTCGCTGTTACTATATCTCGAATCCGTTCCGATGTCTCCGTCCAAAACGACATTTCTTACGCTCCCTTCATATTTACTGTTACGGAACTCATCCCAAGGTATTACTTTAAGCACAACACATCCGTAGCCATCAATATCCGTAATCCTACAAACATTGGCATTGCCGCCATGTGTTACCATGAAAATATCTCCGACTTTTGCTCCAGCACGAGCAGCATCAGACATTTTCGCCAAAGTGTAAGTGCGAAACTCATCAGGCCAATGACCTTTTGAATACTGAACATCGTTTCCTGCAAGCCCATCATCAGCCGTCAGTAAAGCTTCACGCCAACGGTCACGCATTTCCAGAATGAATTTCTGTTCCTTCGTGCCGGTAATCTTAGTCGCAAGATGTTGCAACCAGTCCGCAACTTTTTCCGCAAAGCTGCGGTTTACCTTTACGACAGCACGCAAGGTGTCCATATCGGTAATGCCCTTTTTCTCAAAGAACTCCGCAATCATTTCTTGATCTACATCTTCGGCAGTTCGCAGGGTATCGCCATATCGTTCTTGGATTTCCGCCCGAATACCGCCGACATCTGCATTATAGAAGTCCAGAATCATCTGCTGTATCTGGGGATAATAGGCTGTCCCTTCAATGGAATGGGTCAGCTCGTGAACGATGATTTGAGCAACGGGATTTTCACTGTTGGGATTGATGCGGATAACGCCGTTGCTGTAAGAGCCGTTGGCAACCTCATCAAGGGAAAGCTCCCCTTCTCCGATATACGGGTCAAAGAGAATCTGTCGCCCGGTATTCTGGGAAATCTCCCGGGCAAAGGTTACAACATTCTCTGCTACACCATAGCGTTGACCGCTCCATCCGGTAAGGTCATCCATGTGCTTACCGACTTCGGCAAAGTAGCGTCTGCGTTCTTCTGCCTTCCGTTGCGTTTCGCTGTCGTTTTCTTTTCTTCTATTATATACCAACTCATCGGTTTTTACAAGATTTTTTGAAGCAGCATCCTGTACCGCTGCGATAGCCCGACGATTCTCAAGGTCTCTTAGAAGCCGGGAAGAATGGCTCACGGTATTTTGAACGCTGTCACGAGCAATCTGACGATTCCGCATTCCGCCGACACCGCCGCCGATACCGCCGAGAATACCGCCGATTGCAGCGGATTCCAGCATCGCCTTGGGGTCAAATACGGTGTCAGCAGGCTGATTTTGCCCGAGAGCCAACCCTTTCTTATTCGGCAGCATCTTTACATTGCCGCCGTAGAATTGACGGGAATAAACCTCCCAGGGAGTTTGCGCGGCTTCCTCCAAAGCTTCCGAACCTGCCCCCTTAACAATTTCCTTAGCAATATTGGCGCTGGGCTTGAGAACCGTATGAAAAGCTTTTTCTGCGCCCCCTAAGCTTTCCAGATAAGCCTGAGGAATTGCGTATTTATAGGCGGCAGAAGCCGCTGTCTTTGCATCCGCACCGGCTTTCCGGGCTTCATTGTAGCGATTCCCGGTATAAGCGGCAACGTTTCGGGCTAAAGTTCCCGGGTTTGCCAAAGGCTCTGCAAGGGTCTTTAAAACCTTGCCTCCTCTGGTGGTGGCTTTCATGGCAACACCTCCCGGCGTTACCGCCATTGCGGCTAAATCCGCCGCAAGCCGCCCACCGGCATAGGCAAGCTGATTGCCCATACCTTCGCTCCGGGTATCCTTATTATGCGTATTCAGTTCCTTGTCGTAACCACGGGTTACTTTATTTGAAACCGAATCCAGTTTCTTGGAGAGCGCACCACCGTCACGCCACCCGAGAGCTTCCGTAACAACCGGATTTATGATCGGAAAACGGGAAACATTCTGTTTAAACTTGGAAGGATTTTCCCGGTTCATTTTCCGGTAATTCAGAAGGTCTGTCGGTAAACTGGCCGCACCGAGAAGGAAGCTTTCTCCGTAATAATCAAAGTTACTGTTCTTGTTATGCTTGGGGTTCATCCCGTTATTACTGCCAACACGTTTTGCATTGCTGACCGCCCGAGAACGCTTCACGGGGTCATTCCGATGCCGTGCCGCTTCGGTGCTTGTCATCTTCCCGGATTTATAGGTTTGAATTTTCCTGTCCACAGCGTTCTTTTCCGCCGTGTCAAGGATGCTCTTTTTTCCCGATTTCTGCTTTCTCTTTGCAACCTGATTCGCCAAAACAGAAGAAGTCCCCGGAAACGAGGACTTCTTTTTTGCAGCATTGGTTTTCTTACCGCTGCCTTTGGTTGTAACAGTATTGCCTTTCGGCGTTGTTCTGGGCATTTTCTATCACCGCCATTAGTACCCGAAGGTAAACTTGCTCCAATCGTAGTCACGGTCTTTCTGGTTTTCAGCCGTCTGCCATTCTCTGGAAGCAATGGTTTCGTTGTAATCTCTGTCCGCCTGGTTCTTATCAAAGACATTCTGCCTAGCCTGCATCCAGGCATTGTAATCAAAGTCTCTGCCGTTGGCGTAACGGTCATAAGCAGAGTTTTGCAAGCTGCCAAGATTCTGTAACAAGGACATTCTGTCCGCATAATCCTGCTGTTGCAGCGTGGGGATTACATCGGAAAGCTGCTTCATATAGGCTTGCTGAGCTGCGTTACCTAAAGCCATAGCATAGGAATTGGCAATGCCGCCGGTATTCCCGGCAGCCTGCGCCATAGCACTGTTTGCCGCCGCCGATGCGTTCCGCTCATATTGAGCTTTGTATGCCTGATAGGCAGGGTCGCTTTCCGGGTCATACTCCCGATTGGAAACGTAATTGATGAGCTGGTCAATCCGGTCAGTATAAGGATTTTTAAAGTCCCTATAGCCGCCATATACATCCGAAGTCGGGTCGTTGGGAACGTAGTCCGAACCGTCCGTAGAAGTAAAACCATAAGGTCTGCGGACATTGTTTGCCGCATCGTGATAATACTTCTGGTCAGCAGGGTTGTCCGACATCATATAGCGAATCGCATATTCCAATACTTTTTTCTGATCCTCCAAAGACATGGAACGGTCAGCTGCGGAAAGAGTATGAAGTCCAAACTCTCTGCGTCCGGTGCCATCGCCGATATCGTCAATATAGCCGCCGCCAAGTGCTCTTGCAAGCTGAGCTTGGATGCGCCCCTCTCTCATTTTTGCAGTATCTCCAACGGCGTTTCCTTCCCGCCACATGCCTTTTCCGCCCAGAACCTGATCCAGAGATTCTTGTCCAAGGGCTTTATCATAAGAAGAAAGGGATTCATAAAGGGAAGGGTCATAGGTTGTGGCAGACTGAGCGCTTTGCTGGGGCTGCTGCACCGTCTGCCGGGCATTCTGCTGGGGCTGCTGCGCCACCGTGTTCATCTGAGTGGCAGGACGCTGTTTCTTTGCGGCAGCCCTCTGACTTCGCAACGTGGCATTCTGATTCGATAGATAGCCGTTATAGTCGTTCGTTGCCGCCGAAGAGCTGGAACCTACAACCGCAGGGGCATCCCTGCCCCCATACAGCGCCTTCTGATAGTTATTGTATTTCTTGACCTCCTCATTGGTATTCTGTTCCTTGAGAATGTCGTTCATCTGTGCTTCGTTCGCCGTAATATCACCACCTTAACTGATTCTCACAAGGGAGATTTGGTAATTCGTTATCTTTCTGGCAGTATTGCTGCTGCCGCCATTCTGATATGCCATCAGATGAATCCGCCGTTCTTCGGTGCAGCCAAAGATTCCGTAACAGCTGCAAGTAAGGGATGTGGAACTTTCTCTTCCCGAATTTCCGGCGTTGCTGTCCATCGCCATTCCTCGTGTTACAGCGTTCCAGGAAGGCGATACGCTATCCGCAGCAGTATCACTAAGACAGCATTGAATGAAAGCCGGACCCGCCGCAAAAGTCACGCTGCCCAAAACAAGGTAAGTTCCCTTCGCCACGTTATAACTGTCGATTCTGGCAGCGGCACCGGCTCCAAAGGATTCCACAGAACCGGCGTAATTCCGGAAATAAGGCACGATATTCTTGCCGTCAATCGTCACATTCTGGGAATTTATATTGACATTCTGACCGCTGATTTCGACATCATTATCGGATTCAAGATACAGGTCTGCGTCGTCACGGGCTTCAAGCAACACTTTTCTCGGCTGATCCGGTTGTGTGGATTCAACTACCGGCACGGAAATACCGCCAAGAAAAACGGTCGGATCGTCATTTTTATCGTAGAATTTAAGCCCATCGGTTTTCAGGTTGCCAATAGTTTCGGAACCCTTGATAGTGATTTCCGCACCGTTCAGCTGGGTGCCGACAATGCCACCGGCGGAAAGAATGTTGAATACCAACCCCTGCAAATCCAGAATACCATTTTCCAGATTTACTTCGCTGGTAGTTCCGTCTGCCTTCTTTACCGTCAAAGAAAGACCGTCAATATTATCAATTTTTAAGATTTTACCCCGAAGCGTTTTCGTGAGGTTTCTGCTGCTGATATGCTCATTGGCATAACGGATATACCGATGGAGCTTCACAATGTAATCCTCCAACAGGTCTACCCGTCGTTCCAAACTCTCACCCCCGGTATCGGGATATCTTGGCGCTTCAGACAATGTTCTGACCTCCTTTCATAACGGTAAGCTGGTAGCCGTAAACGTCAATGTTGCCTTTGCCTTCCACGACGATAACATGCTCCCGTCCTCGGTTGACATTGCATTTCACCGTTTGCATTTCTTCCCCCACAAAACGAAAGTCCGTTAGCGTGCGGAAGGTTTTGCCGTCGGTAGATATCTTCACCTTAATGGTATTCCCTTTGGTGGATTTCCATTTGAATATCAGCCGTTTCAGCTCCGTATTGTAGTAAATAGAGTCGGCATAATCGGTAAATTTGAACCGCCATTCCACCGTTTCGGTAGATGCCGGGTCGTTCATAATCCAGATTTTTCCATCGGTGCAGCAAGCGTAAAGCTTGCCGTTTTGATAGGTAAAGAAAACTACGTTTGTTAAATCCTCTTCCGTCCACATTTCAACAGCGGTATGGTAAACGTAAAGCTTATTTTCCGTGCCGTTACTCAAACGAAGGTAATAGCGGTTGCCGTCACTCCCTGCAACGGCTTTCTTAATGTTCTCATTGAGCTTCCGCCCGATTTCCTTTTCATAACCTCCGGCGTAAACATACACACCGCTTTGAGAAGCGTAAAAGGCACGCCCGTTTACCTCTGCCATGCTGTGGTGACTTACCGTTCCCAGCTTCGATATGGTGGATAAAGCAAAGGTGCTGGGGTAGCTGCCGTTAATCTCATGGTGGCATCGCTCCTTTAAAGCGATAATGCGGTCATCCCAGGACATAATCCCGGTAAAATCACCGTCAGATGCCACCTCCTGAAAGAAGCTGCCGCTGTCATCGGGGTTTCCGGCGGCATCATAAAACTGCGTCCAGCCGTAACGACCGTCACTGCCTGCTGCTCCCATAGCATAGCCCGAAGAAGAAGCATAGATATAGTTACCTCTTACGCCCCAAATGCGGTTGTTGTGGACGCAAACATAATTCATTTTCGGGCAGCTTCCGGCGGCGGGATATTCCCCTTCGCCGATATCCGTCAGCGTTCCTTCGGCAATATCGTAAACCTTTCTATCCGGGAAAATAAAAATCTTTCCCCAGAACTCCACGACGGATTTTACCCCGCCAGAGAACCAGTTGGACTGCTCGTCGGTAAAGACCTTAACGCCGTTCTTGTAAAACCTGTTATCGAGGATCATGTAATAATCGTTATTCACGAAAATCAAAGCCTGAGCGGTATGCCCGGTGGGCGTTGTAGTAAACAGCGTTCTGCCGCCGCGCACCGACATCACAGGGTATTTGTCAAAGACCATGTTCTTCGTCTCCAACAATTCCCCCTCAGAACCCACAGGAAGGCGGTTAAGCCCCTTAAATTCGGATATATATCTGGTATAGGCATCTGCCTTTTTATCCGGCAAAATCATGACTTACCACTCCATTTCACCATAGGGCTTACCTGATTCCCCGTCACGGCAGCCGTAACCTCTGCCAGCAAAGCGTTATAATCGCTCTTGTAATTTCCGTAGGAAACGGCATCGGCTTCCTTTGCCGCTACTTGACTGAGAGCGTAGAAAACGTAAAGGTCATGGAAAGGCTCCGGAGCACATAAATTCGTATCGCTGATTTTATGGGGAACGTGCTTCGGAGCATACACCAGCACGACGCTTTCATTATTATCTACGATAGAAGATGATAACGATAAACTGTTGCCACGGGCGATATACCCTTCGATAACGTCGTTGGGATCTCTCTTTCTCAGCAAAGGTTTGCCCTTTGCTAAAACACGTATGATTCTGCTGCTATCGCAAATGGAGGAAATATCGTAGCTCGTGGAATCCGTCAAAGTCAAAGAGGAAGAACAATACTCGGGAAACAGCGTTTCCCTGAGATAATCGTCCTGTTCGTCGATGTAATCCAGCAATTCTTCGTCGGTGATATTCTCCACATCGGCACGAATGCGAATTTCATTGATAATATCCTGAACACTCTTAGCCATCAATCCACCCCGATTCTTTCGGTGATATCCTCCATGCCCGTAGTGATAGAACCCATCACCCCATTACGCTGCTTGTACAGCGTCACAAGGCGATTCTCAGGGAAGCCGTCAATTTCACTGGCGGCAGTATAGGCAAGGCAAAGGGTTAAGCCGTTGGCTTCCTTCGCCGTGAGGTCAATATCATCGCCGATGGTTTCCACCTCGGGGAGCTGTTCATCTTCACTGCGGTACAAATTCAATACCGCCAAGTCAAGATTGAGGAGCGAAGGGACACGCTCCATAAAAGGATAGCTTGTCCCTTCTTCCGTTTTACCGATTAAGGCCAGAGCGTTTTCGTAAAGCTTCTGTACCTTCATAAAACCTCCTTACCCACGAACCAGAGCCGATGCCACAGGAACGGTGGCGGTAGTCACGATAGAGTCGATCTGACCGCTCTTCGATGCGTAGGCACGAACGGTGGTTACACCGTTGGCAGCGCTCCAATCCGCAGTATCAATCGCGGCGCTGTAAGTCTTAGCGGTGGGAGAAGTTCTGGGGTCAGAACCGTCCAAAGTATAAGTGAGGGTTTCACCGGAAGCGCCGGTGATGGCAATGGTATTGGTGGTGCTGGCAGTGTAAGTGATGGTCGGTGCGGTGGAAAGAGTACCGGCTTTATAGCAAACACCCAGCATAGGTACACGATGGTCAAGAACAAAGGCATCGTAGCGAATACGACCTTCTAAGAGGTTGCCGTTGATACCGGGAGGATTCTGGTGAATAAACAGGTCTTTCAGCTTTTCAACGGCAACGGTGGCTTCCTTATTGGCAAGAAGCATCATGCAGTTGGTGGGCAAAAGCTGCTCCGGCACTTCGATAATCTTGGTACCGTCAATCTGACCTACAACACCCTTGGCGATCATATCCTGGGATTTTTCGCCATACTGTAAGAAGTTGCCGGAGGACTGTAAAAGCATGGCGGTGACAGCAGGAGTTACGAAGCAAACACGACCGCTTCTGGGAGCAAGACCGTTGGTGGCGGCAGTGCTAAGGTCAAAGAAATCTTCCAGAACCTTGGATTTGCCGGTAGAAACCGCAGTCAGGTTGGTATCAACCTTAATAAAGCCGGGCTTCGCAGCCATAACACCGAAACGGTACTTTTCAATTTCAGGATTGATAACTTCATCAGTCTGGCGCTTCATGCACTCGGAAGCAGACTTCTGAATTTTCTGATCCTGCACATCGCCTTTATCAATGATACCGGTGAAGGCACGGTCTTTCTTTAAGGTTACAATCTGTTCGGTATCGCCGATATCCAGAGGAGTACCGTAACGGCTGGTGCCGGACTTCTGGTAATCGCTCATGGGCATGACATCAACAGAGGTAATGTGAACGGTATCGGAGCCGTCAAACTTGTAGCCGTAGTTCACGGCTTCACTGGAATAGGTTGTCATCTTTAGACGTTCAACGATTCTCTTATCATATTCTTTTGCTAAGTTAATTTGGGGCATAATATACTATTCCTTTCGTTAAAACTTGTTCCAAGCGGCATAGATATCCTCGCCGGAACCGACACCGCCGCCGGTACCCTTCTTTCGAGTCGGAGCCTTCTGTTTGTTCTCGGCGTTCTTCCGCAGCTTGGAGTTTTCGCTCTTTGCAGTTTTCAATTCTTTTTCAAGCTCTTTGATACGCTTGTCCTTTTCCTTGCCTTCCGCAACGTAGCCGCTGTTTTCATGGAGCAGCCATGCCGTGGTCAGGTCAGTGCCGTTGCGCCATTCGCTCATGACATCCTCAGGAATGGGCTTCCCGGCGGAAATCTGCTCATGCTCCCCGGGGCGGAACCGTGCGAAACGGTCTATCTGCTCCCGGATATGCACCGGCATTTCCTTGTGCGCCGGAGATTTCATACGGTTCAGCTCCCGCTTTTGTCGGGCTTCCTCGTATCGGCTATCGAATAATTCCGCAGCCAGATTTTCATCGTGACCGTCGGCTACGAGAGATGCAATCTCCCGTTTTCTCAATTCCGATACATCGCCAAAGGAGCGAATCACTTCCTCCACAGGGCGCCCTTCAAACAAGGCAAGGATTTCAATAGGTTCTCTCAATGCTTCTAAGGGTTTCAGTTCGGAGTATTTCTCCTGTAAAAGACCGGCATTCATGCCGATCTGCGCATATTTTCGCGCTTCATCCTCGGGCAGGTCGTAGCCTTGCCCCATGTGATTCACATGAAGCGTAAAAGGCTTTTGCTCCGGCGTTTCCGTCGAAGGATCTTCTTCGCTGCCCGGTTCCTCCGTTTCATCCGGCTCTTCTTCGCCGGGTTCCTCATCCTCAGGGGCTTCCTCGGTAAGCTCGTCAGCTTCTTCGGATTCCTCTGCCGGTTCTTCCGGCTCGTCTAAACCCCAGTCCTCATCAATGGAACGCTGGAAATCGGAATCATTCGTGGTGTCGCTGGTGGTGACAGGGCTTTCACTATGGTCGGCGTTCCCTGCGCTTGTCATCTCAGTGGTGCTATGGTCGGCACCGGCTTCGTTTACAGACATATAGACCTCCAAAAATTTAAAATAAAAGACGACTCAATAAAGCCGTCAAAATGGTTTACTCTTCATTTGCCGCTGCGGCTCTGCCTGCTACAGCGTTTACACGGTTCGGTTCAACCAAACCCGCTAAATCCTCCGGTGTCGGCGTAATCTCGCTGACAGGTGCGGACATATCCGCCACCGGCATTTCCGATTGAGGAGTCATTTGCTCCTGCTGCATCGGCTGCATCTGATTTTGCTGCATCATTCTTTGCTTGATTTTATGCAGTAAAAGGTTTTTACTGGGCAGCAAATTGATAGGCATCGATTCTATGTATTCTTCCGGGGTAATCATTTCCTTCAGGAAGAGGTTGTCCAAGGTCTGCACCTCGGTAATTTCATTCCAATAGGAGCTGCCGCCAACATCAATGCGAATATCGAAAGCAGCGGTATTGATTGTCCCGAAGTCAAATTCAATAATGCGTTCCTGTCCCATTTCATCACGAACTACTACCGGGCGAATCCCGTAATAGTTCGCCATAAAATCAATGGCACAGCGGCTCCAATCTTCAATAAATTGGTATAAAGCCTGCTTATTCAGTTCCAGCGGTGTCATAGCCGCCTTTTGAGCGGCGATGATAGCCGAAGTATTTTCCGGGCGCAGAGAGCCGAGAGAAGCATCGGTAGCACCGTTTAAATCGTTGGTAGTGTCGGTAATATACTGAATCAGCTTATCTACCTGATAGCCGTAATTCGCACCCTCTACCACCTTGATGATATTGTCAACATTGTCACAATAACCGTTGACACCAATGGCAGCGCCAACACCGTTGTTATATTCGCCAAGCAAATCTTTACGATAGATAATCGTAGGAAATGCGCTTCGGGAAACCGATGCCACCGACATCGTAGCAAGGACATTCACCGCCAGATTGTTATAAACAAGCTCCGTCACCGCAGCGGTGCCGTGATAGCTGTTCATCGTCTCTTCCCAATTCATCCAGGCAATGGGATAAAGATGCAACCCCGTATCGGTAGCCTCCTTGATAACGACATTTTCCGTGGCTTCCATTACCCAAATCGTTCCGGTGTTTTCATCCCGGTAATAATAGGTTAAAAGGGTGGTGCGGTCATCCTGGTCATCGTCAAAATAATCATCGGAGGAACCTTTGATACCGTCCAGGTCATCGCCGCTTACGCCGTTTTCTTCGGCAGTCTGTTTTAATCGAGCAGTGTATTCACGGCTTGCCACAAGAATCCAGGGCTGCTTCTGTACCTCGGGGTCAGAGGTATTGCCAAAGAATACCCGAGTATTGTAAATAGTCTCGGTGTCGATATCGCCTTCTACCTGAATTTCGGAAAGCTGTTCTTCACCGCCGTTTTCCGCCACATTAGAACTGCCGAAGGCATTCATACCGGACATATCATTTTCGGCGGATTCTGCGCTTCCCATGCCTTCGTTTAAGGCATCTACAAGCTCTTTATCCACTTTTGCTACGGGAATGGAGGTGTCCCAGATAATATGCCAGCAGGCATCGCCATCTACCGCAGCATTGGTAATTGCCTTTCTGGTTTTACTGGTACCCTTCCGCTTTTCCCAAATGCGCTTCAACTCATTGGTGAGGATATCCGCCATCACTTCCGTGTTTTTACTCGTTGCTCCGGGAATCCCTAAAGGACGAACAATAAAGGAAATGTCATCGGACATAATGGAAGCCGCCTTAATCTGGACAATGGGACGCACGATATTCAGAATAATGGGCTTCAAACCTTCGGTTTCCAAATCTTCCCACTGCTTGCCGCTGTAAAAATTGCGGTTCTGCTCCACAGTATCGGCAAGCTCAATATCGTCATTGTATTGCTTCCCTTTATCGTAAAGCTTTACAATGTCACTGGCTTCCTCGGGAATGGTGATATACTTCGCTTTGCCGGTCTGCTCCGCCATTATTCCTCACCTCGCTTCTGCTTCATCCGCTTCATTTTTGATGGCTGATAATTGAGGATTGTATTTAAATCCCCGGAAAATCCCTTCGAGGGGGTAAGACTATCCACTCGCAAAGTAAGGTCTTTTAAAGCCTTCTCAAGAGCTTCTAGCTTTTCTCGCAGGTCTACAACATCCTCCGCAAAGCCATGATAATCTTCATCCATCGCAGTTTTTAACTGCTGAACCTTGCCGCTCAACTCGGTAATGCGATGGTCAAGGCGGTAGATCACCATAACAAAGCCGATATAAATAATAAGAAACGCAATCACAATAATATAAAGCGCCATAATACCTCCTTATTGAAAAAGACGTCTCACGTTTACCGGGACGCCAAACATTTGCTGTTTCGGTTGAAATAGCTCCAATTCTTCTTCCGTAGGAGCTTCAAACTTAGTATAGGTATAAATCAGACGATTCAACGCCTGAGAGCAGCAGTCCACCTCATCGTCGTGGGCAGCATTGGGGAAAGCGGCGAACTCTTCTATAAATTCCTGCACCCACTCTTTCCCTCTGGGCAGATAAACATTGCCGGATTCAATAGCAGGAGAGATAGCGTTTACTCGGGCAACTTTCCCACCGGCAGGGTCAACCCCGATAATCCCGGGGATATCCTTTCGCAAAAGAGACATAATCGCAGCGCCGTTAGCCTTATCTTCCACCAGGATACCTACGATGTTTGGATGCACTGTGCGCATATAGCGAATACGATTGACCGTGGAAACAAAGTCCATGCGTTCCTTTACTCTATCCACAAGGTAATAATCGGCATTGGATTTTGCCCATACCTGAATGGCTACAAAGTCCCCTCGCTCACTCTCTTTAAAGGTAGCGTCAACGCTCATAATCTCCAAGCGGTTTGCCGGGAGCACATCGTAATACTGCCACCATTCCCGTTTTACCAGGTTCCCTTCTTCTACCGTAGGATGCCCCTGATACAGAGCTTCCCATGTTCTCGTCCCCTCGGAACGAATAATGCTCCGCTTAAATTCCTTTAACCACTTTGCCCCTTTCCCAATCTCAGGGTGCAGCGGTTCGCCGACTTCTCGCCCCATAGGGTCGTTCTCTTCGGCTTCACAGGGCAGGTTCAGCACCTTCACGTGTTTTTCCTTTTCAATAATGCGCCCTGCCAAATCATCCTGATGCCACCGGGTCATGATCAGAATCACCTTAGCACCGGGGGCAAGACGGGAACGGTAAGAGTCTGTCCATTCATTCCATAAACGCTCTCGGGTCGTAGGAGAATCCGCTTCCTTACGGTTCTTGATGGGGTCATCGATAATCATCAAGGTACAGCCACGCCCGGTAACACCGGCATCCACCCCTCGGGAAATCATGCTCCCAAGATGATTCGTCAATTCAAATTCAAGCTCACCGCTGGGACGAGATGCCACAGCAATGCCGAAAACCTTTTCGCCAAACTCACGAATCTTTTCTCGATTCTGACGCCCAAACTGTCTGGCATAGTCCGTATTATAGGAAATCTCAATCACCTTGCCATGGGGATTTTTTCCTAAATACCAGCTAGGGAGGGATGCAGTGACGGTCATCGTTTTCCCACTCTGAGGCGGCACACTAAGCACCATAATCTCATAAGGAGCATCCGTCTTTTTCTCGATAAAGGTTTGCACTTCATCGCAGAGGAATTTCCCAAACCGGGTTTTCTTCCACATCCCGTCATGAACCAGCTGCACATAATCGACATAATTTCGGGATGCCAACTTATATTCAATTTGTTTCAGAACCTCTCGATTCCTCACGTTAACCTTTGACATTGTAAGTCCTTTCGATGGCACTCTGAAGCTCTTCTACATCGCCGGTGTCAATGATGGTTTCCAAATCCGCATCGGGAACCACCGGCTCCGGCTTCGTTTCCTCAGGCTTATATTCCGAGGGCTTCCCGGCAGAATATTCAAGAATACGAAAAGCAGCCTTTAAGCGGTTTGTTTCGCTGCCGTAGTTCATGATATCCACCAAAGTCTGCACCGCATCCCGGGCATGAATGGCAATGGTATCTAAGCACTTCTGCCGCCGCCCCATTTCCCGGGCAAGGGATTTCGGTTCGTGAACGCTTTCAATCGCATCATGCACCGAAGGAACTTCCACTTCGGTTATTTCTGTCTTGCCAGTCTTTGCCATGTAATCCCTCCCTTCGAGCGAATCGGATAATTGCGGAACATCGAAGCCAATACACGATTGCAGCGGTTCCCCTTCCCGGCAATCCAGGGATTCATAAAAAGCTGAAATTCCTTAGAGTTTTTCGCACGGCAAAGGATATCCAAGTCGATTAAATGATTAATTCGCTTATTGACATTGCTTCGGTCATCACCAATCTTTTCGGCGATCTCCGCCACGGACAAAGGATTTCCCCGGCGATCTTTAATGCAATTATCCATATAGGATAAATAAGGCAGCAGGGAAATAATAAAGACAATATCGCTGTGTTTTAATTCCTTCACAAGATAATCCATCTCTTCGCAATTCAATTTCACAAAAGCGGTAAAGGGAATCGAATCCGTTTCATGGTAATATTCCTCTACATATTGAGGAATCACCTTAACTTTGTCCCCATCATCCACCGATTGTAAAATCGTTCCGGTTTCCAAATCAACAATACCAAGCATTTTTTAAGCTCCTTTCTTACCAGTAAAATAAGCATTTTCAACAGTATTTGTGGTAAATGCTACCACAAAATAGCCCCTTTTTGTGGTAAATGCTACCACACTGAGTAACGTCCAAAAATACGCTGTGAACAGGGAAAAGGGCGCAAATCCTCAAAATCTCGCCCTCTTATATTCTTAAACAACCTCATTTCACACGTTTCGGGTCTAAGTAACTTTGGCATAACAAAACCCCGCCATTGGCAAAAATGACGGGGCCGGGAGGTAAACTTGGGTGGTAAAGGTGGCACGGCGAGGCATCCGCACCACCACCCATTCACCGATGCAGGTAGAATCAAACTCAGAAACTAATGAAAGAAACGAAAGGGGGAAACAGGAATTACCTGAACATCGGTTATATCAATTATAGCAGGTTTAACACGACAAAACATGACCATTTTTAAAAATAAGCAAAATAAAAACCACCGGCACGAAACCGGTGGCTTTCAGAAAGGAGAGTGAAAAATGAGGAAAAATTCAAAAAGACAACCAACGCCGTTATTATAGCACACCTAAACACGACAAAACATGACCATTTTTCCAAAGTCTTGAAAAAAATAAGCAAACTCGGTATAATGGTCATCAAACAATTAAGCAAAATAAATTTGCTTAATGGGGCGATGCAGTTACAGACCGTGTCGCTCTTTCCTTTCCCTCAAGAAAATGCTATAATACAGGTGCAAGTAAAAATGAGGTACCCTCAAAATGTAACTCATTTTGCGGAGCGTTGCAGAAACCCCTGCTACGCTCTATTTTTTTTGCAATAAAAAATAATGAGTCGAAGTTTTCGAGGTAAAAAACTCAAACTCATCCTGAATTTAGGGTACACGAAACAAGCCCTCAAAAACTCAATTTTTTGAAGGTAACATCACAACGATATAAATCACAGCTAAGGAAACAAAATGCCTGGTCAGGAGCGTTTTTCAAAAATAGAAATTTTATTTGAGGGGCTGTATAGTAGTGAGGGCTACTCCCCCCTCAGACCCCCTACCCCCTACCCCCGAAGGGCTTCAAGCAGGGACTTCATTACAAAAGACCTGCTAAAAACATATATAAAAATAACGGGGGTGGGGCGGGAATCACACCGAAGGGCACGCCGAAGGGCGCGCATAACCATTCTAGCAGGGAATTTATATACCCAACAAAGGTAAATCACCCCAGACCCAGAAACAAACGCTACATTTATGCGCGCGGAAAACAATGTCATAACCTATCAATCCAATAGGTTTACATTGCATATTGCCAGTTCACAATACCCTTCGAGCGTGCCGAGTCAGACTGTCAAGTATTTTTACTTGACACCTGCGACACGTACCTAATGGTCGTTAGTTTCCTAAAGCAACGG
>DAIOXG010000013.1:0-18995 GCA_036758085.1 Prevotella sp.
GTTGTATAAAGCAAAGATGTCCCAGTAGAAGTGTCCGCCGGTTTCTATAAGATTATTCTCGAATCTTGTAAGTTCGTCGAGTTGTATCTTGCCGTCGGCAAGAGTTCCGATGATTGTTCTTCCGCTTGTGGCGCCCAGGTCCACGGCAAAGAAATATCTGTTATTTTCCATTTATGTTTTTTGTATTAAATTTCTGTTGGCAAAGATACTTGTTTTTCGCAATAGGCAAGCATAATTATTTGCGAAATAATCTGAAAGTTTTGACAATACGTACATACTTGTCTTACAATAGAGGCGAGAGGAGTCTGACGAGAGATTCCCACAGACGCTTTAAGAAAGGACGTTTTTGGGAAATCATTCTCATTGTGACGTATGTGCTGTTCTTTGTGTCGTCCATAAAAATCTGCTTAAAGCGCAGAGCTGTATGCTGGTCGTAGATAAAGGCGTTGGCCTCGAAGTTGTTCTCAAAACTGCGGAAATCAATGTTCGTCGAACCGCAAGTGCAGATACTGTCATCGCAGACAAGGAGCTTGGAATGGTTAAAGCCGCTGCGGTATAGATAGACCTTAACTCCAGCCTGAATGGTTTCGAATACATAAGAACGGCTTGCCCATTCCACGAACTTGGCATCCCCCTTGCGTGGGACCATGATGCGCACGTCGACACCGGCGAGTGCGGCGATACGCATTGCCGACATTACAGTTTCTGTTGGTAGAAAGTATGGAGTCTCCATATATACATAGTGGCGGGGTTCGAGTAGGATGCGCACATAGCCTTGCATGATGTCGGGCCACGGACTTACCGGACTGCTCGTTACAATCTGTACAATAACATCGTTCTTTATGGTGTTCTTCAGTTCCGGGTAGTATTTACGGTCGGATATAAGATTTCCGGAAACGAAATACCAGTCGACGAGAAATGCCCTCTGTATGGCATATACAGCTCCGCCCCGTATGCGCAGATGGGTATCGCGCCATTTCTGTTTGCCGTCGCCGGTAATGTATCGTTTGGCAATATTCATGCCCCCAATAAAACCAGTCTTGCCGTCGATGACACACAGCTTGCGATGATTTCTGTAGTTTACCTTGCTTGTGAATGCCGGGAACAATACCGGCATGAAAGGCTTGACCGTAATTCCGGCATCACGCATGCGCTTAAAGAAGTTGTCTCTCACATTCCAGCATCCCACATCATCGTAGATAACTCTAACTTCTACACCCTCTTTAGCCTTGTCGATAAGGATATCAGCCAAAATCCGTCCCAAGGCATCATTCTCGAAAATGTAAGTGTCGAGGTGTATGCTCTCCTTGGCAGCGCCGATATTCTGGAAGAGAGCGTTGAAGAAAGAATATCCGTCGGTGAAGATATCGATGTCGTTGTCTTTAAATGGCAAAGCCCAGTTCTGTGATGCAAAGAGTTTTACGAGCGTCTTGTTCTCCTCAGGGATAATGAGATCCTTCTGCACGGCAAATTCGAGCATAGAACTTTTCGTAAGCAAGTCAAGACTATGCTGGCTGATAAGTTTCTCCTTTCTCGTGTCCTGTCCGAAAAAGAAGTACAGGATAATTCCCACTACGGGCATGAACATCACCGCCATGACCCAAGCCATGGTCTTCACAGGCTGCCGGTTGTCCATAAGCACCGAAATGATGGTGCCGACAACAGTCAGTGAGTATATGATGAACAATATCCAGTAGAGGTATACCATAATATAAAAGTTTTTATACTATAATTTCGCTGCCGAGTTCTTTGGCGATGGCGTTTCGTATTGTTTGCGCCTCTTGATATTCCTTTATCAGTGAGGTCAGCCGTTCGTTGTCGCCGGTGCATCTTCCGATTTCTGCTTGCAACCTTTTCAGCTTCTCCTTCACGTAGTCCATGCGGAAGTCGAGAACCAGATGGATAACCTGTTCGCGCAATACTCCCTCACCCGTTCGCAGCTTGGCGCCTTTGCGCAGTTGGAACCTGTCGGTAGACATCTCAGTGGCAATCTTGCTGATTTCTATGTCGGGGTGTTTCATGAAGAACTCCTCGGCATTGAAATCGGGGTCAGAACTGTGTTCTACAGCCTCTTCGAGAATCTTATTGTATATAGGTACCGAGAAAGACAGGTTGTCGGTGCTCAGGTCGTAGCTTATGTATTGTGCGACATTGAGGGTAGTAGTGCCGCCATCAGCCGTTTCCACATTGTCGTAAATGATTTTTTCTCCGTTCCGCACCACGCATTGTATCAGCAAGTATTCCACTTCCCTTGCCTGTTGCATCGGAGTGGCAGCCACCGTCGGTTCCGGCGTCTCTTCCTGTTGCCCCCTTTGCTGTTGCCTTTGCTGTTCCTTCAGTTGGGTATCCTTACCGCTTCGTATAAACTTGTTCATCGTAGCGATGAGTGTCGCCTCGTTTATACCGATGCGGTGTGCGGTGTCCTGAAGATAAGTGGCACGTACAATCTGGTTTTCGATGACAGAGATGCTTTTTACTATGCTGCTTATGGCTTCGGAACGTTTGATAGGATCTTTGACGCCGCGTAGGAGAAAATCTGTCTTAAACTCAATGACGTCCTGTTGGTGTTCCTCTATATACTGACGGAAGTCCTCAGCAGTATGCTTCCTTGCAAAGCTGTCGGGGTCGTCGCCGTCAGGCAGTAGCAAGACCTTCACCTTCATGGCTTCGGCGAGCAGCATATCAATGCCTCGCATAGCGGCATGGATACCGGCGGCATCACCGTCGTAGAGAAGTACGATATTGTCTGTGAAGCGGTGGAGCAAGTGAATCTGGTAGAAACTGAGTGCAGTACCGGAGTTAGCCACCACGTTTTCTATTCCGCACTGGTGCATCGAGATTACATCAGTATAACCCTCCACCATATATACGCAGTTTTCCTTGGCTATGGCTTTCTTTGCCTGGTATATTCCGTAGAGTTCCTTCTCTTTATGGTAAATGTCAGAGTCGGGAGAGTTGATGTATTTCTGTTGCACTCCCTTTGTACGGGCATCGAGCAATCGTCCGCCGAAGGCTCTCACATTACCGTTGACGCCAATCCATGGGAACATGACTCTTCCGGAATATTTGTCGAGGAGTTCTCCATTGTCGCGCTTGAAACAAAGACCTGTCGAGACGAGATATTTCTCGTTGTACCCTTTAGCGAGAGCCTCTTTCGCAAGGTCGTCGCGTGACGGCAGAGAGAAGCCGAGATGAAATTTCTCAATGATGTCATCCCTGAATCCGCGACTTCTGAAATACTGCATGCCGATAGCCCTGCCGTCAACATCATTAAGGAGAATGTTATGGAAATATTCCATGGCCCATTTGTTGACGATGAACATACTCTCGCGGTCGTTCTGTTCTTTTTTCTCCTCCTCGCTGAGTTCGCGCTCGTGGATTTCAATATTATATTTGTTGGCGAGCCAGCGCAGAGCTTCAGGGTAGGTCATCTGCTCGTGCTCCATGAGGAAACTCACGGGGTTGGCAGTTTTCCCGCATGAAAAGCAATGGCAGATGCCACGTGCAGGAGACACGTAGAATGACGGAGTCTTCTCGTTGTGGAAAGGACACAATCCCTTGTAGTTTGCCCCGACCTTCTTCAGCGTGACAAACTCAGAGACGACATCCACAATATTTGCGGCATCTTTAATCTTCTCTATGGTAGCGTGGTCAATCACTCGTCGCTTTCCTTTCCTATATTCTTGAAGATTGAAAAATTGACACTCCCGTATTCGCGGTGTTCCACGAAATGAGGGTCATCAGAAAAATCATCCTTCTTGCCGTGTTCGAATACGAATACTCCATCGTCTTTCAGCATGTTTGCTTTGAACACCCGTTCCGGAATGGAGTGTAGTTCTGGCAGGGCGTATGGTGGATCGGCGAAAATGAAATCGAACTGCTGTTTGCATCCTTTGATGAAGCGGAACACGTCGCCCCGTATCGTTATGCAGTTTTTGATGCCGAGTTTCCCGACGCATTGCTTAATGAATGCATGGTGGTCGCGGTCTGCCTCCACGCTGATAACCTGTTGGCAACCTCTCGATAAGAGTTCGAGTGATATGCTGCCAGTGCCGGAAAACATGTCGAGGGCAGTGCAGCCCTCCAGGTCGATGTATCCATTGAGTACATTAAAGATGTTCTCCTTGGCGAAATCGGTTGTAGGCCGAGCCTTGAATGAGCGTGGCACCTCAAAGCGCCTTCCTTTATATATTCCAGTTATTATTCTCATAAATTCAGTTCTATGATAATAAAGTTGTTACAAGGTCGAAAGTTGTTCCCAGTACCATCGTCAGCGGATGGCGGTTGAAGTCTGCAGATGCTTTTATCCGGTAGACGTTTCTCACGAACTTTGCCAGTTCTTCGGTAAGAGAATCGAAGTCGCTGAAATTTCCCAGCAAGTATATGTCATCCTTGTTGGCATCCATCGCCAGTTGTTTCCATGCTGCCAGAATGAAATATGCGGCATCGCCAGTGTGGTTGGCTTTAAACGAGTTGGCAAAGCGGAAACGGTTCCTTCGGAAACTGCATACATCGATTTTGCCGTCGTGGAAGTAGGCATACAGTTTTTCGTTAGTGCCCGTCATGCTGCGTCGTTGAAGATACTGCCAGATAGAGGCACAGACAGGATTGATTTTTATATCCTTGAAGTTATCCGTAAGTACGAGTCGCATGTCTTTGTTTATAGAATAAAGGGCCACGGCATTGACCGACGGCAATATTGTGGCGAGCACGGCATTGTTTTCTTGTCCGGTTATGGAGTAGTTATAGAGCAGTTCCTTCGACTGGTCGACATACTCGTCGATAGGTACGAGCACTACAGGAGAGTCTAAAAGAACCATGGTCTTGCGCCATTTACCGATATTCATATCCTCGTCCTTCAGAGCCTCCCTAAGGTTTGCCGCCATAGACACACCGTTTTTTATCTTGTAGGGCAAGAACGTAAAATCATTGTCTTCGTCATTTTTATATGCGAAGTCAAGAGAGTTCTCCCCAATCCTTATAATCAGTCTCTCCTCTTTCTGTAGTATGTTATTCCCAGTTTCCTGCATTGTCGTTAGGTGTTGTGATGTCTCCAATTTTCAGTCCGGGATAATCTCCCGTACTGTTTGCTGTTTCTGTAAGTTCGCTGATGCGTTTCTCGCTCAGTCCGTTAAGGTATGCAGCGTATGGCGCACGGCATTCCATCAGTGGTATTGTGCCACCAGACTTGCCTGTAAATATACTTGTTGCGAGTTCGAATTTCTTGTTGTCGCTAAACGGAATATACTGCATCTCCTCTTTAAGTAATTTGCTTCCGGTGAGTTGCTGCATGTCTGCGGTGTACACTCCGTGAAGCTGCCGGTATCTCTGTTCCGCTTTCCGTATGGCGCAGAGCCTTTCCTTAACAGCCGTTTCGCGTTGCGCCTTCTCTTCATTGAAGTGTACCGGACCGTAGATGCTTGCCGTACAAAGTATGAGAAGCGCCACGACTATTGTCGACAGAATATAATTGAGTTTAATTTTTATCATATCCTTTGCTGAACTCTCAGTTTTTTATATACAATTATGGCGCATAATGCCAATTATTGCAAATTTACGGCATTTTATTCATAATATCAAAAGATTTTGCCAAAATGATTTATACCGGAGGATTTAATTACAAAATATTGGCTATATTTGCAAAAATATTCAATGGACTATGGCAAAAATCGTGAACTTTTATCCGGTAGGCATACAGACTTTCGAAAACATTCGTGAGGACAACTACCTTTATGTGGACAAGACTAAGTATATTGTCGACTTCAGACAGAAGAAAATGAAATATATTTTTCTGAGCCGTCCTCGCCGGTTCGGCAAGTCCCTCTTTGCATCTACCCTTCATTCTTATTTCGCCGGAAAGAAGGAACTCTTTGATGGTCTTGCCCTCGGCGATTATGAGAAGGAATGGATTGAGCATCCCGTGTTGCACTTCGATATGAGCGGTGCCAAGCATTTTGATGAAACACGTCTGTTGGATTATCTTGATTTACAGTTATGTCAGTATGAGGATATATATGGACGGAATGAGAGGGAGAAACATCCCAACGACCGTTTGGACGGTATCGTGAGACGTGCCTATAAGCAGACAGGTCAGAAGGTGGTGATAATTATTGATGAATATGATGCTCCGTTGCTTGACGTTGTCCACGAGAAGGAAAATCTCAAGCCTTTGCGTCTCGTTATGCAGAACTTCTACAGTCCGATAAAAAAGCTCGACCCTTACCTTGAGTTCGTTTTCATAACTGGTATCACAAAGTTCTCACAGCTCAGTATCTTCAGTGAACTGAACAATCTCGACAACATCAGCATGTTCGACCAGTACTCTGCCATTTGCGGTATCAGTATGACGGAACTTACCACAGTGATGAAACCTGATGTTGAGGCTCTTGGCGAGGCTCTCGGCATGAATTATGAAGATTGTCTTGCAGAACTGCAAAGATTTTACGACGGTTATCATTTCAGTGAACATTCCGAGGATGTTTTCAATCCGTTCAGTTTGGTAAAAGCCTTGAATGCACAAAAGATAGCCCCATACTGGTTTGGCTCCGGTACTCCGAGCTATCTTATCAAGACTCTTCAGAAATATCATGTCAATGTTATGGACATAGAAAGGAAGAGTTGCGATGTGGACGATTTCGACGTGTCGCCAGAACAGATGGTGTCGCCTCTTCCGCTGCTCTATCAGAGTGGGTATCTCACGATAAAGAAGTTCAACCCACTGCTTCGTCGTTACACACTTGAATATCCAAACAAGGAGGTTAAAATAGGGATGTTGAAGAATTTGGCTCCAAATTATTTGTCGCCGGTTCAACTTGACAACAGCAGTATGGTTGGCGATTTCCTCGAAATGCTTTACGACCATGATATTGATGGAGCGATGAAACGTCTGAAGGCATATCTTGCCGGAATATCCAACAGGTTGAGCAATAAGAACGAACGTGATTTCCAAACCGTATTCTATTTGATATTCAATCTTATGGGGGCTTATATGCGTGTGGAGGAAGACAGTGCTGTGGGTAGAGCTGATGCCGTGGTATATATGCCGGATGCCGTTTTCGTCTTTGAACTGAAATACGACGGCTCGTCGGAGGAGGCAATAAAGCAGATAGACGACAAGGGTTATCTTATCCCGTATTCTGCCGACGGCAGACGTCTATATAAAATAGGCGTGAACTTCTCCAGCGAACAGCGCACTATAAGCGACTGGATTGTAAGGGAGGGATAATATGACCTTACAGAATTTTCATGATATTATAGTAGACCATTTCGGATTTACGCCAACAGCAGAGCAGAATAATGCAATCAGCATGTTCTGTCGCTTTATGGCAAGCCGTGCCGACCGTCCGGCAATGGTGCTTTGTGGTTCTGCCGGAACAGGAAAGACATCGGTTACGTCGGCAATGATAAAGGCTCTTGTCTCGCTAAAGCAAAAGGTAGTACTGTTGGCTCCCACCGGCCGTGCTGCCAAGGTCTTGTCGATGAATGCCGGTATGCCGGCATTTACTATCCACCGTAGGATTTACCGCCAGAAGACTTTCACTGGTGATATGACTGGCTTTAACCTCAATTTCAATAAGCAGCGCGATACACTTTTTGTAGTTGACGAGGCTTCGATGATTTCCAATGATTCTCTTGTTTCCGGTGGCGGACAGTTTGGCAGCGGCTGTCTGCTCGACGACCTTATGGAATATGTGTATTCTGGCGACAACTGCCGCTTGATGCTCGTTGGCGACCGTGCCCAGTTGCCGCCTGTCGGCGAGGAGGAGTCGCCTGCATTGATGAGCGATGTTATTGCCGGTGCATATGGTCTTGATATGTATTCTGTTGAGATGAACGAGGTGTTGCGCCAGGCTGCCGACTCCGGCATACTGTATAATGCCAACGTTATCCGCCAGATGATAACCCACGACGAGATAACTCAATTGCCACGAATTCGTTTCAAGGGTTTTGCAGATATCGTTATGGTACCGGGTGATGAACTCATCGAGAGCCTTGCCAGCAGTTACAGTGAGGTAGGGCAGGACGAAACGATGGTTGTAACGCGAAGCAACAAGCGCACCAATATATATAATAATGGTATAAGGAATATGGTGCTTGGCAGAGAGGAAGAACTTACACCTGGCGACATGCTGATGGTTGTGAGAAACAATTACCACTGGATACCCCAGAACTCCCAAAGCTCCAAGTTCTCTCAGCAAAAAAAACTCTCTCAAAAACTTTCACTTCAGTCTCTCTCCCCCTTGGGGGAGTTGGAGGAGGCTTCCTTGGGTGAGTTTGAGAGGGCGTCTTCATTTTCCTTTATCGCCAATGGCGACCGTGCCAGGGTGCGCCGTGTACGTAATATTCAGGAACTTTACGGTTTTCGCTTTGCCGATTTGTCTCTTGAATTCCCGGATTACGACAATTATGAACTTGATGCCACCGTGATACTTGATTCTCTGCACTCGGAGTCGCCTTCGCTCACCCATGAGCAAAGCGAGCAGCTCTTCAATGGTGTGCTTGCCGACTATTCCGATATTCCGTTGAAGTCAGACCGCATGAAGCATGTACGTAACGACAAATACTATAATGCCTTGCAGATAAAGTTTGCCTATGCCGTAACCTGCCATAAGGCACAGGGCGGACAGTGGGCACACGTGTATCTCGACCAGGGATATATGACCGACGATATGCTTACTCCCGACTATATTCATTGGCTCTATACCGCCTTTACCCGTGCCACGGAGAAGCTCTTTTTAGTGAACTGGCCTAAGACGCAGACTGAAGAAAAAATATAATCTGACGATATGAACAGAGAAAACAGAAAATAAAAACATAGAACAGAATCAGAAAACAAGCTTAGAAGACAAAAAGATGCGCTCCATGTCGGGGCGCATCTTTTTTAGTAATTATCAAGTCCGGTATAGACTTACTCAGCCTCTTCCTTCTCTCTTACGATAATATTCTTGAATTCGTATGTAGGAGCCACGCTATCAGTACTCTTGTAAACGAATGCAATGTGTATAGTCTTGCCAACGAACTGTGCGAGAGAAATTGGGTTAACAGTGTAGAATGTGAACGACTGTCCGTCGGTACGTCCAGTGATGTTCAAAGTCTCCCATGTAGCCTTGCTCACGTCCTCGCCGTTGAAGTCTGTCGACACCTTAACCGAGAGGAAGTCCTCGATATTGTTCTCGCCAAGGAATTTCATAGCCTCGTCGAACACGAACTCAGGATTTACTGCCTTCTTGAAGTCGATGGCTGGAGAAACAAGCCAGCTTTCGGCAGCAGTGTTCTTGCTGTTGGCATATGCCGAAGCTTTCCAACCATAGCTTGTAGTGTTCTGCCATACGTATGACAGTCCGTTGAGGTCTACGTTGTACATCGTGAATCCACCCTCGTTACCGAGCAATGTCTCGTTCATGTAAACGCTGATGCGAGCCTCGATACCATTTTCAGTCTTTGAGAAAATAGAAGACTCCTTCTTGTATTCCTTCGACTCAGCCCATCCCTCAGTAGCGCTGTATGTATATTCCACAACAGCCATCTGTGATGCAGCCTTGCGGTAAACTACGGCAACCTTCTGTCCGTCTTCAGCAAATGGATATTCTCTCTGCAATAGGGTAGGGAGGTAGTTCTCCGGTTTCGCAATTGTTGTTGCACCAATTAGGTTGTACCATTCCGGCTGAGCGGCAACGACCTTAGCGCCGTCGGTAGAATAGAGTTTCCATTTTCCGCCTACATACTGGTATACAGCCGACTTGTTGGCTCCGCTATTTGCAGCTGCACGTGCGGCTTTAGCCTTAGCCTTTGCTGAGCTTGAAGCAGAAATAACGTTGGTAACCATCGTGTTGACATACTTCTTGTTGTTTGGCGCACCGATGGTATAGCCGTAGACCGTTACATTCTGTCCGTCGAGCGAAGCGTCGACCATGCCGTCAGGTACGTACGACAGACTGCCCTGTACTGTTGCTCCGTCTATAGCTACATTGTAATATGAACCGCTGATAGTCAGCTTACCTGTGTAAGTTACATATTTTACATAAGGAGCATTGACGTATGCATCGATGTCGACAGCAGTCATAGCGGTAGGTGTAGGCTGCTTGTAGTTTGGTTCCTTGCCAGCCTTGGTCACCGTAACCTCGGCTGCACTTGAATACTGCATCAGTCCGGCATACTGTGAAGTCGTTCCGGCAACTGTTACCTCATCGCCGATATTCACCTCGCTTGTCTTGTAAACAAGGATATATCCTGTCTTGTCGGTCAAGAGGAAGCCACGGGCATAAGTAGCGCATACGATACCCTTCACCGTGTATTCGCCGCCGTCGGTATTAGCCACGACATCAGAAATCTTTGTGTAGCTCTCCGTTGGAGTATCACTGCCACCGGCAGGTTCAAAGTCGGAGTAAGCATAGTTTATAGCATACAGAAAACCCTCTTCTGCATCTGGAAGAGCATCGTCGAGAATATCCTGCATCTTGCCCATAGTGGCAGGAGTGAGATATGTGGCAGACGATTTGCCTTCCCATGCCGTATTGTAGTTGTCGGCAGTGAGAGTGTATTCTCCTACGAGATTATTGAAGTCGGCGAGATATTCCGATTTGCCGCAATACTCATTGTATGCCACCTTGAATTTAGAACCGAGGTCAGCCTCCGGGTACTTGTTCTGTATGAAAGCCGGCAAGAACTGGTCGGCAGTAATCATAGTTCCGAAATACTTTGTCTTTCCGAGGTTGTTCAACGCATCGGTATATGGTGTAGTACCGTCGGTAACGCTCTTGTCAAGTTCGGCAGCCAGTGCCTTGTTGACATCGAGTTTTGCTATAGCAGCATAGTCGGCATCCGTAAGTTCGATGTTTACGTCTTTCTTGTCGCCAAACTGGTCGCCGAGATGGAACTGGTCGTCGAAGTCGCTGCACGATGCAAGTCCCATGAGAGCTACAGCCGACAATAAATATATCTTTTTCATAATCGATATTCTTATATATAATAATAGGTGAGATTAGAAATTAACCTTCAGTCTTGCGCTGAATGTACGTCCGAAAGCGTAGAAACCGTATATGTTGTCCTTGTTTGCAGTGCCAGAGCTTGGGTTCCATACCTTGCCCAGATACTGATAGTCGAACAGGTTGTTCACGTTTCCGGAGATAGTAGCGTTCATTCCTGCAATTTTGAATTTGTAAGATGCGTTCAGGTCCACCTGACTTGCCGTAGGAGCTTTCCATGGGTCAGCCACTGTAGTTTCCTTGCCCAGTGTCAGATTGCTTGCACTAATCTGATAGTAAGCGTAGTTGCGGGCATACAGAGTCCAGTCGGCACCGATACGGATCTGCTTGCCAATCTTCACCGTTGCGCCGAGAGCAGCTGTAGTCTGTGCAGAACCGCCCACGCGGATGCCCTTCAGCTTGATTGCAGCCCACTGGTGGTCGTCAGCCATTACGCCGCTTGCCACCTCGCCGTCTTTAGTCAGTGGCTGTCCGTTGGCATCATACACATAACCCTTTGCATTGCTGTCCCACTGCCAGTCGCCGATAGAGAACATACCGTTGAGGTCGAGCCAGTATAGCGGACTTGCCTTCACCTCGAGTTCGATACCCTGGTGACGAGCGTCAACGCCGGTCATGTTGATATATCCGTCAATCTGTGCTGTTCCGACAGACACCTGCTTAGCCATCGTCTTGTCCATCCACTTTGTCCAGTAAGCATTCATGTTCACTTGCAACCACTTCGTGCGGTATCCGTAGCCGAGTTCGAACGAGAGAACCTTCTCGTTGCGTGCATCTGGGTTTGTAACGTTGCTTGTAGAAGATGTGAGGAACACGCCGGTGCTGAATTTCGGTGCACGGCTGATGTAACCCATGTTGAAGAAAGCATTGTGGTGCTCATTGAAGTTGTAGTTCAAACCGCCCTTGATCGTTCCGCCGATATAGCTCTTGGTCTTCGACTCAGCGTGCTGCTTGTCGTAGTAGAGACGGTCGTAGCGCCAGTAAGAAGTGTTCGACAGCGAACCGGCGATGAAAGCCGAGAGGTTGTTCTTTGAATATTCAGTCTGGAAGAAAGCACCCTCCTGAACCACGTGTCCGTCGTAGTCGCGGTACATCACGTCGCCCACGCCCAACTTCTGGTTAACCCAGTCTGGATTAGAAGCATTCACATTGTTTTCAGCCTTTGCGTTCTTGCGTGAAGAGTCGATATAGTATTTACCGTTGTAGAGGTCGATAATCTCGTTGGTGTGCACACCTTTATATGCACGGAAGTCGATACCGCCATAGAAGTCGAAGTCGTTTCCGAGCTTAGTGTTGTATGTAGAAACCAGTCCATACCAGTTGTGGTAGTTCTTCAGCTTACCCATCACGAGCATAGATCCGTGTTCGCTCTGTTCGTTGATATCCTGAATCATTCCGTAGTTGAATGTTCCGTCAGCGTTGCGGTATTTTGTCTGCAAAACACCGTAGTTAGCTCCATACCAGTCGGTGTAAGAGTATCCGTAAGTGCTGTTACCCTGTCCGCTGTATCCGTAGCCGCGACCGATAGACATATACAATACGGTGCTGAGCGACGACTTGTCGTTGATTTGCCATTGGTGGTTCAAGCTGAACTGTGGCTTGTGGTAAACGTTGTATTCAGCAGTCTTGCGCTGTCCGTTCTTGTCAAAACCGTAAGAAGAGTTGTATTTGTGGTCTGTGATACCCCAAACCTGCTCCGTCATCTTCCAGTCGGCAAGAGTCAGAGCGCCCTTGCGCTGATAGTGCTCCTGTGGAGCTCCGAAGGCAGTGAACGACAGCTGATGCTGGTCGTTGATACGCTTTGCGATGTTCAGGAAGTAAGTATATCCAGAGAAGTCTGTGCCCTGTGCATATCCGTTACCCCAAGTCTTTGAGCCGAGAAGAGTCATTGCCCATCCGCTCTTTGACATGCCGGTAGAAACGGTAAACATCACTTTATTCATATTGTCGTTACCGATACCGTAGTATATCGAACCGCCTTTCTTGGCTTCGAGAGCCTTAGTGATGATATTGATAGTACCTCCGACAGAAGGTGATGACACCTTAGAGGCTCCCAGTCCGCGCTGAGTCTGCATAGTACGTGTAACGTCGGTCAGACCAGCCCAGTTAGACCAGTATACGTTCTGGTTCTCCATGTCGTTCATCGGCACACCGTTCACCATTACGGCGATGTTCGTATTGTCGAAACCGCGCATGTAAATCTCCGAGTCGCCATAGCCGCCACCCTCTTTGTTGGCATGAACGCCAGGTGTAGACTTCAGGATTTCCGGGAATTCCTGTGTTCCGATTTTCTCTTCGATAAACGACATCGGTACTGACGATACAGCCACAGGGGTTTTGCGTGCTACGGCAATCTGTGATGTAACGATGACATCACTAAGAGTTCTGCCGTCGGTTTCCAGTTTTACGGTGCCGAGTTCACCCTTGCTGCGTGGCGAAGGCTTCACCGTCTTAGTCTTGAATCCGATGTACTGTATCTGCACCGGGGCATCAGGCTTTACGCCCTTTACCACAAAGACACCGTCGATGTCGGTTGCCGCATTGATTCCACCTACGGAGACAGTTGCACCGATAAGAGGTTCGCCTGTTTCCGCATCAACTACCTTTCCTCTGAGTGTTGACTGAGCAACAGCAGATACCGTGCCAACCATGGCGAGCACTGCTATCAGAAAGAGATGTTTTAGATGATTCTTCATAAATGAAAATTTAACTTTTTGTTATTTATTAGTAAATCGCACTACAAAAATACAAATAATGTTTAACACTGCCACCTATTTATTAATAAATATTTCATCTGTAGCATGATTTTAACATGTTGACGGTATTAATCCGTAATATTTTCGTCCGTATTGTTGGAAATCGTAGTAGGTGCGGTGTCTCACCGCACCTACTACCTTGAATAATATTTATTGATGATAAGAACTGTCTATCCGTCTTGCCCTAATTTCCGCCAATAATTTTGCCATGTGGCTTATATTTATTATTTTTGCATTGTCATTTCCAAAGGAAAACTACTAAACAATGAAAATATACGCAGCAAAGAAAGAACAGACAGACGATATAGCCAATTTGATAATGATGGCAATGACAGACGAATGTTGCCTCTATTATACTGGCGACGGACAGACGCTCGATGATTTCCGGAAGACAATGGTCCGTCTTGTGGAGATGGAGAATTCGCAATACAGCTACCGCAACACTCTCGTTGCCATGACTGACGATGGACAGATTATGGGCGCCTGTGTGTCATACGACGGTGGCTTGCTCCATACTCTGCGCCGGGCTTTCGTAAATGCCGCGCTTACCGATTTCGGCAGGGATTTCAGCAATATGGACGACGAGACGCAGGCAGGAGAGCTCTACCTCGACAGTCTTGCCGTATATCCGCAATATCGGGGTAAGGGAGTAGCCTCTGCCTTGTTGAGAGCATCAATAGAAAAGGCATGCAATATGAATCTCCCGGCAGCGGGACTGCTTGTAGACAAGGGAAATCCCAATGCCGAGCGACTTTACAAGAGCGTCGGATTCGAATATGTCAACGATGCCTTTTGGGGTGGCCATCCGATGCGCCATCTACAATACCATATAAAATAAATGATAAAACAACTATGCAGGAAAGTAAATATCTTGTAGCTACAGAACGTGATGCAATGTGGGGACTTACCGTCAGCACGGTAGGCTATGATGAACTGTTGCCCGGTGAGCACTATCCTACACCGGGACATGCCGGAGGCTACTACTTCGATGTGGATAAGGGCCGAACACTGGACGAATATCAGATGTTGTATATCGTGGACGGCGAAGGGGTGTTCTCTTCAGAGCATATTAAGAATCAGCCTATCAAGTCCGGCGATATCTTCCTTCTCTTTCCCGGCGAATGGCATACCTATCATCCTCTGCCCGAATCTTGCTGGAAGAGCTATTGGATAGGGTATAGGGGAAGAAACATGGACGACCGCGTGAGATACGGTTTCCTTTCGCCAGAGAAACCAATATACCACGTAGGCTACTGTCCGGAAATAATCCAGCTGTATGACGGAGCCATGAAAGCAGCACGCGATGAGGCTGCATATTCCCAGCAGGTACTTGCCGGAATAGTGAACAATCTTATCGGTGTGATGTATGCCAAGGAGAGAAACATCATCCTCAACCGCGACCGTGCCAAGGTTGATGTCATCAACAAGGCGCGCCTTATTATCCGTGAAAAGATAGAGAGTCGCATCACGATACAGGAGATAGCCGAACAGCTCGGTATGGGATACTCCAATTTCAGAAAGCTCTTCAAGGAATTTGCCGGGGTCTCGCCAGCTCTCTACCAACAGGAGCTGCGCCTGCAGAAAGCAAAAGAACTACTCTCGACAACCGATATAAGCATAAAGGAGATAGCGTATCAGCTGAACTTTGATTCGCCAGACTATTTCTCGAGCAAGTTCAAGATGAAAGTAGGGTGCAAACCGAGCGAATACCGCGAGACGATGCGCTAAGATTAGTGTAAAACGAACCGTACGCCGTTACGTTAAATAAGTAAAAAACGGAACATTCTGTCGTTGTTGTTCGTTTTATAATAATATTTTGCCTATATTTGCACCGAAAATAAAAAAATAAAGAGAAAGACTATAAGTTAATGAAAAGATTCTACTTCGTTATTGCCCTTGCTCTTGCAGCGTCGACGACATGGGCACAAACAAAGGCTGACGGCAGTATGCCGTTTGCCAAGGTAAACACGTATGCTACCTCCGCACAGACATTCTCTGCCGTAGCAAAAACAGTTGCAAAGGCAACGAGCCTTCCTGATGCTTCGCAGATAATCAGCGAGCAGCCGGAGGGTACGCTCTATAAGGCAATGTACCGTGAGTGTGCTGCGTTCAACGATGGTTACCGCAAGGAATACGATGGTATCGCTACAGATATCGTTGTGTCGAAAGACGGCAAAAAACTGTATATCGGTAACCCGATGGGAGTGATGGAGACAGGATGGATTGTCGGCGACATCGGCGAGGACGGAGTCGTTAGCTTCAACTTCCCGCAGGTAATCTACCATCAGGAGGCAAACGAGGCAATGGATATCCCGGAGATTACATACTACGCCTGGAACAGCGATGTGGACATGGAGAATTTCAAAGTGCCGCTCGCAGCATCGCAGACCGTAAAGTTTACATGGGATGGAACAACACTGAAGCAGCAGACTCCTAAGGAGTGTATCTCCATGGGCGATGCCTCTGGAAAGTTCAGCGGCTATGGCTCGTCAGACAATATCTTTAGCGTGATGACAGAAAAACCGGTTACTCTGCCGGCTGGCGTACAGAGCACTATATACAAGATGGCATATACCGACTACTTCACCAAGGAGGATATGCAGAAAAACGTGAGCGTTGCAATCGACGGCAACGATATTTATCTTGGCAAGTTCTATAACAACTACTGGATTAAGGGAACCATAAACGGCAATAAGGTAACTTTCCCGTCTGAGCAGTATCTCGGCAGCGAGAAGATCAGCTATGCCAACCATGAATATTTCCTTGTGTTCGATTCTCAGACATACCAGTTTGTCAACAGCATGGAATTCGACTACGACAAGACTGCCGGAACTCTTACTTCTTCGCAGATTCTTGGCGTTAACCAGGGCAAGAAAAATGCATTCTTGATAGAGGTATGGATGAACCCAACACTTTCAGATGCTCATTTCGTTGCTGCCGCTCCGGCTACACCGGTTATCGTAAACGTAATGCCTTATGGCGCAGAGGAAGGTTCAAACGTCGGTGCCATGGCTTACCAGCTAAGTACTAAAACTGACGACGGACAGGAGCTGAACTCCGACAATATATATTATAATGTATATCTTGACGGAAAACTTACTACGTTCTCTTATCCTACATACGTTGCACTTACTGGTTCTCTGACAGATATTCCTTTCGGATTCTACGACTATTATACGCAGCAGAGTTCTGGGGCTATAGGATATGACTTCGCAGTGTACAACGGTATGCAGTATATCTATTTCTACAACAATTTCAACACTGTCGGCCTGAAAGCTATGTATGTCGACAATGAGACTGGTGTAAAGTATGAGTCGCCTACGGTTACCTATGATGTAACCACAGGAAATACCACAACCGGCATTACTGCCGCTGTTGCCGACAATGGCGCTGTGAAGAGTGTTGTTTACCATGACCTTAGCGGTCGTACGGTTTCTGAGCCAAAGAGCGGTATCTATATGAAGACCGTAGAGTATACCAATGGCAAGACATCTACCGTAAAGATCGTAAAATAATTATGGAATGTTGATAAAATAAGAATATTGCCGGGAGCTGTGGCATGGTGCTGACAGCTCTCGGCTTTTGCTTTTTATAATACGCAGAAATAAAATCAAGAGAAAAACAAATAAAATTATGAAGAAAATCTACACTTTGATTGCCATTGCCATGGTGTCGTCGTCGGCATTATGTGCCCAGACGGCAGTGCAGTCTGCAAGCGCAAAAGCTGTTGTCAAGGCAGAGTCAACGACATTGCCTTCTGCCGAGACTCTAATCAGTACTACTCCAGAGGGAGTCTTGTATGAGAATATGTATCATTCGGCAAACGTATATGTGGCATATGGTGGAGCTACCACTAACCGCACCTTCGACGGATATGTGGGCAACGTCGTTGTTTCTTTCGACGGAAAGAAGATTTACATGAAAGACCCTTTCATTAAACTTGCTCCCGGAACATGGCTCGAAGGTGACTTGAGCGCCGACGGAACTGCCGAGTTTAAGTTTCCGCAGATGATATACAATAAGGGTGGCGTTACCGGTTATGCCTGGAAGATGATTATCGCCAATGGCAACATCGGTATCGACGAGACTACACAGAGCGTGAAATTCAAATGGGACGGTACTAAGCTTTCTCAGGAGAACACCTCCGACCTCATCGGAATGCTCAACGAAAACAACGAGTGGATGGGCTACGGAGCTTCACAGTCTGTATATAGCGTAATGACAGATGTTGCTGCAAAGCCTGCCGATGAGAGTAAGGCTGAAACATACCGCATGACGTATTACAACGCCGAGGGTAATGTAAAGACGGCATCGACGAGAGTTGTCGTTGACGGTACGGATATCTATATTGGCGATATCTATGATCAGGGCTTCTGGATGAAGGGTACGCTGAACGGAAACAAGGCTTCGTTCCCGATGCAGTATTTGGGTGTGCATGCCAATGCGTCGCATGCCTACATGCTTCCGTTTGATGCTGATACATATCAGGTATTGTCGTCGCTTGATTTCACATACAGCTCTACTACCGGTTCTCTTTCTGCCGACAAGACGATACTGATAAACCTTGGCAATACCGGTCTTTCTGCCCTCGATATGTTTGTAGCCCCGTCGCTCAGCAAGGTGAACTATACTGTTGAGGCTCCCGCAAAACCGGTGATTAAGGTATGTAAGCCTGTGGGATACGAGAGTGGCAATTATGGCGTTTTCGTATATCAACTCACAACAAATTCTGTTAGCGGCAAGCAGCTCAACCAGGATAATATCTACTATAATATCTATCTTGACGACGAACTGTACACCTTCCCGACTTCGCTTTATGCTTATATCAAGAATGATATAACCGATGTTCCTTATGCCTTCACCGACAGTTACAGAAATTGGTCTGGCAGTCAGGGACTTGACTTTATTGCCGATAATGGAGAGCAGACTATCTTCGTTTACAAGGACTACACCAAGCTCGGTGTGAAGGCGATATACGTTGACGGCGACCAGCGCATAGAGTCGGAACTGGCAGAAAAAACTGTTACTACCGGTATCGACAATGCTGCTGCCGAAGGCAAGACTGTAAAGAGCGTCAGCTATACCGACCTCAATGGAGCCCGCGTTTCCCGTCCGCAGCATGGCGTCTATCTCCAGACAACCACTTATGCTGACGGCGAGACAAAGACTGTAAAGATTGTAAAGTAAAGGGAGATTAGACTATATTATTCATTGTGAATATGTTCTTCCCCTCCCCCGCCTCCCCTGAAAGGGG